>DATKIP010000116.1 GCA_035544015.1 Candidatus Saccharimonadia bacterium | reverse complement strand
TGGGCGTGAATGCGATCTTTGCCGCCCATCCGTACCTACGCATTGCAGTTCAAGTCGCGGGCGGCTTCTATCTGCTGTCCGTAGCCCTGCGGCTCTGGCGCTCGAGCGCTGCTGCTGGCAGCAGCCAGCACGTACAACTCTCGCCCAGCGCGGCGTTCCGCCTTGGGTTTCTCACGAACATCATGAATCCCAAGTCTGCGCTGTTCTTCGGCAGCGTCTTCGCCACCGCACTGCCACCGGAGCCACCACCGCTGCTGCTCCTGCTTGCGGTGGGGCTGGTTGTGGTCAATGCTTTCGTGTGGCACATGTTTCTCGCCCTGGCTTTCTCCCATCACCGTGTGCAGGCACAGTACGCGCGCAAGCGAGTGGCCATCGGTCGCACTGCTGGCGCTGTCGTCGGCGCATTCGGAGTGCGGTTGCTGTATGCCGCCGCGGGTGAGATTCGTGCCCGCTAAGCTACGTGCGGCCTAACCCTTCATTGCACCGAGCGGGTGAACTCAAACTACAAGGGCTTCCCCGTCTGTCAAGCGAATGAGTCCTCTCGAGCCGCGCAGCGGCTCGATTCATGTCTGGACTTGCAGCTTCACCGCGCGTCTGTCGCGTCGATTCGATCGAGCCAAGGTTGCGGACTGACAAACTACAACCGGTCATCGATGCAGCCGTGTTGGCTGCGGACCCTGATGCAAGACGCAGCGCGGGCGACCCATTCGTTAGCCGGCAGCCAAGCTGCCCGAGAGCTCAACGGTCACTGCCCGCGCAGGTCCAACCTTTGCTCATCAACGCTTCGTGTTCACGCGGTGAAGTCGGTTTGCTCGGTCGGCCGATGGGATCGGCTACGCCGGCATCTTGAATGCCTCGCCACTGCGCAGCACCGCCCAGGCCAGGCGCGCGTTCTTCGCCGCCACAGCCACCACGGCCTTCCAGTAGCCGCGGCGTTGCTGCAGCGCCAGCGCCCAGCTGCTGATGCCATCGCTGCTGGCCTTGGCTCGCGCCAGCACTGCACGGGCTCCCAGAATCAGCAGGCTTCTCAAGTAGCCGTCGCCGGCCTTGGTGATGCGCCCCAGTCGAGTCTTGCCGCCAGAGCTGTACTGCCCCGGCGTCAAGCCCAGCCAGGCCGCGAACTGCCGGCCGCAGTTGAACTCATGGCCGTTGCCGATCATCGCAACAACGGCAGTGGCGGTGGTGCTGCCGATGCCGGGCAGGGCCATCAGCCGCTGGGCCCGCTGGTCCTCGCGCGCAATCTGCGCGACGTGGCGGTCGTACTGGGCGATGCGCTCGTCCAACCGGTGCAGCTCGCTGAGCAGATCGCCGATCACGGTGTTGGCCCAGCCCGGTAGGTCCTCCAGCAAGGCGCCGGCTTGGCGGCGCACCGTGTCGGCCTTCAGCGCCAGCACGTGGCCGAACTCCGCCAGCAGACCGCGGATGCGGTTGATGCACGCGGTGCGCGCCTGCACGTAGCCCTGGCGGGCGCGGTGCACCATGAGTTGGCTCTGCTGCTGTTCGCTCTTGATCGGCACGAAGCGCATGTTGGGCCGCTGCACGGCCTCGCAGATCGCTGCCGCGTCGGCGGCGTCGGTCTTGCCACGAGTCCCGCTCATGCGGTACGGCGCGACGAACTTCGGGGCGATCAACCGCACGGTGTGACCGTGGGCCGCAAACAGCCGTGCCCAGTGGTGTGCGCCGGTGCACGCCTCCATCGCCACCGTGCACGGCGCCAGCGAGGCGATCAGCTCGTGCAGCCGGGCGCGCGGCACGGCGGGTCGTACCAGCGCAGGCTTGCCCGCCTCACCAACACCGTGTACCGCAAAGACGTTCTTGGCCAGATCGATGCCAACGAAGACAATGCTCATGGACTTCCCCTTCTGAAGTGAGTTGATGAGACTTCGCACTTCCCATCGTGGCACTTCGTTGCCGTACTCCGCTCTAGCGCGGACACCTCGGGACGGGGAAGTCCCTTTCATTCGTTAGGC
>DATKIP010000115.1 GCA_035544015.1 Candidatus Saccharimonadia bacterium | reverse complement strand
CGACACCAAGCTTCCCCCGATTTAGTTGACACCTCGGCCTAACGGCTGGAGGTGTGTTGTGCCCAAAGCAGCACCGAGGAAGATCGAGAGATACGGAGATCGATTCAAGGCAACTGCGGTGAAATTGAGCAGCTTGCCTGGAGTGCGGGTGAAGGATGTTGCGGCAGCATTGGACATTCATCCGTTCATGCTCTCGTTGTGGCGAAAGCAGGTTCGAGAAAGGGTGATCGTGGCGAGGGCATCCAAGCTGGATGTGGAGACCACGGCGGAGCTGAGAAGGCTGAGGGAGCTCGAGCGGCGCTACAAGGTGCTCAAGGAGGAGCACGAGCTGCTAAAAAAAGCCATCCGGTTTGCTTCCGATCGAAAGCGGAGATCTTCGCCTTCATCGAAGTAAACCGGACGCACCACAAGCTCACGCTGATGTGCCGGGTCTACGGGGTGACCAGGGCGGGGTTTTACGGCTGGCGCTCGCGCGAGCGTAGCGAGCGTGAGCGCCAGAACGAAGCCCTAGCGCTGGAGATCCGCGCGGTTCATGCCGAAAGCCGAGGTATCTACGGCAGTCCTCGAGTGCACCAGGCGCTGCGCCAACGCGGCCGCGGCGTGGGCGAGAATCGCGTCGCGCGCCTCATGCGCAAGCACGGCATCAAGGCTCGGGTCGCCAAGATCCGCTACACGAGCCCTGCCATACAGCGCTACTTCGACAGCGTGCGCAACGCGCAGCTCGATCTCAAGCTCGAGTGCCCCGACCAGGTGTGGGTGGGCGACATCACCTATCTCAAAGTGGGTGCGATCTACCGCTACCTGGCGGTCGTCATGGACAAGTACAGCCGGCGGGTACTGGGCTGGAGCTACGGCCCGAGGAAAGACGTCGCGTTGACGTTGCGTGCACTCAACAGCGCCGTACGCAGGCGCTGCCCCAAAGCGGGTCTGGTGTTCCATACCGACCGCGGCACCGAATACGCTGCAGCGGCGTTCAAGCGACGCCTCGGGCAGCTCGGGATCACGCAGAGCATGAACCGGCCAGGCAGGATGACCGACAACGCCTTCATCGAATCCTTCTTCCATTCGATGAAGGCGGAGATTTACCACGGGGTCCGATTCGAACAGGACTTGGCAATTCGTGATGCGCTGAAGAGCTACGTCCCGTTTTACAACACCGATCGACTTCATTCATCATTGCGCTACGTGTCGCCTGCGACGTTCGAACGGCAGGCTCAAGGAGCCGGGTGTCAATGAAATCAGGGGAACATCCC
>DATKIP010000114.1 GCA_035544015.1 Candidatus Saccharimonadia bacterium | reverse complement strand
CAATTCCGCCGCCACATCCTTGATCGTCTCCGCCCGACAGCGCCGGCCCACGTAGTAAGCAAAGCGCTTGGTATAGAGCGGATTGTCCGCCAGAAAGTCGAGCCGTTCCCGCTTCACCTTGCCACAACGGCGGCAGTCAATCCGCCGAACCTCCAATTCCAGAAATATCCGCGTGTCGCCGCACGAAAGATCACGCACGCGCCGGACCTTCCGGTCATACCAACCCATCTGGATGCGACCGCAACAGCCACAAGCCGTTTTTTTGAGCGCCGCCTGAGCGTGACCACGCGGGCCTTCGGATCACCAAAAATCCCGCGCACTGCTGGCGCCGGTCGAAAACCAGGGAACGAATACGTATCCCAAAGCCGCCGGCTTCGCTTCGATGGTCGTGCCATCTACTATTGATGCCAAATTCCGAACCCAGCCGTAATGCAAAATACCTAAACAAAGAGCCAATTGCAAAACTGTTTAGCTCGCGCCGCATGTCGGACTCGTGGTGATCGCGAGTACAGGATTTTGCAAGCCTGCGTTGGGTGGCGGCGTCGAAGGTATGGTGAATTGGCGATTGTTTGACACACCTGGTCTGTGCGCTGTTTCCGCGCTCTCAAATTTGGCAGCTTCAATGGCTGCGGCTCGGCAGCGGATCGCGATCAGATGATTAGTCGCATGAGTTGATCGCAAGTCAGCGCCAGAACGCCGAACATCAGGTGGCATAAGACCTTGGCGTGGCCGCGCACCCGCACGTTGCGCCCGCCGAACTCATCTTTGAGCCGGGCATTGACGCGCTCCGCGGCACTGCGCTCATTGTAGCGTACCTGCTCGGCAAGCTTGTAGCCCGCGATTTGTTTGCCGCGAGCTTCGGCCGCCATCTCGGCCTTGCCTGGTGCGCTCCTTGGGTTCTTGTCGATGATCGGCACGTGACCGAGAGCATGGCTCCTTTGCGCGATCTCCGGCGCATCATAGGCGCTGTCCATCAGGTCGTAGAGACTGGTCACCCGCCCGGCGGTCAGCGTTGCAAGCGGGATTGCCACCTGGCTGTCGTGCAACGAGGCGGAGGTCAGAAGGCACGTTATCGGAATGTCGCCGTCGGCCGTGTCGATGTGCAGCTTGTAGCCGGTCCAGCTCGTCTTGTAGCCCTTTGCATTACGCTTGGTCCCGACCGCGCAGTGCTTTGGCAAATCGTTCAACATTTCGGCGAGCGACATCGTGGCTTGGCGCTCGAGCCGCCGCGGCTCCTTCTCGACCACCACGCCGTTCTTGGGCCGGCCGCGCTTACGCTTTGGCGTCTCGGGAGTAGCGACTTTCACCGCTTTCTCGCGGGCCTCAATGGCGGTCGCATCGCGTGAGATGTGACCGACCAGCCGATCCTTGTGGGTCCGCTTGATCAACGCCTCGTGCACATGGCTCGGCAGCTCGCATGTCGCAAACTCGGCAAAAGCCCGCGAGAACGTGGACTCGCTCGGCACCTGTCCGGGGCGTTCCCAACCGCACAGCCGACGCAAACGCTTGTCCACCGCAAGCCGCTCGATCAGCATCGACGTCGTCGGCAGCCCCATCACGGCTTTAGCGACGAATGCGCGTGCCAACGCCGCGCGGTCGCGAAGCGGCCGACCCGGCAGACCAGGCCAATCGCGCATCAGCGTCTCGATGCGAACCAGCTCCAGCGTCGCGATCACTTGCTTGTGCGTATCAGTGAGCGGCCCGAGCTCCTCCGTGAGCCAGGGGAAAAGATTGGCTTGAATGTGGTTCCACGTGATTGATAGAAAGTCGCGTAGAGGCATGTCCGCGTCCGGTTCGGTTGAGTGATTCGTTGCGGAAACACCCTACCGACACGATTCGAGTTCGCGGACACATCACAAATCACCCCCCAAAAAATCGATAATTCAGCTCGCCGGTGCAATTTTGCAATTGGCTCAGTAGTCCCAATTTCGGAGGCTACTGCCGGGTACGCTACAGGACTCATTGGTCGGAATTTATTGATGTCGGTTCGACTCCGCGCGTCCTTCAGTTGAACCGTCGGATCCCGCATATGACTTCCATGGAACTAGATAATCGTTCAGGCATCGGGCCGCACGGTCATAGATTTCCGCATGTAGCGTCGCCGTAACATCGTGTGCTTCACG
>DATKIP010000113.1 GCA_035544015.1 Candidatus Saccharimonadia bacterium | reverse complement strand
CTTACTGGGAAGACGTTGTCAACGCCACGAACGGCGCCAACGCGGTGATCGTCCAGGGGCGAATGTACACCAACGTCCTGTCCGACCTCGACATGCTCCAGGGACTTGACGGTCAACTGAACGACCAGCCGTTCTCAGTCGGTCCGGGCTCGGACCTCCCGAACGAGACCCCCGTCGCTGGCGACGGATCGGCGATCTGCCGGTACAAGGACTGGATCGTCTACTGCCAGTACGACACAGTGCGCCAGACGTCGTACGTCAGTTTCGGGAAGCCCCGCGAGGCTGTGCCAGGGCAACCGGGCATCACCAACTTCGTCTGGCACTCCTGCCCGCTGGTGATCGAGGGCGAGAAGATCACCTGGCTGAAGATGGCCGCTCCCGGCGGCAATCCGAGGATGTGGGTCGGCACCCGGAACGCTGCCGACACGACCACGCACCTGTACTGGATGTCGCTCCCCAGGAACGGCAACATCCTCCAGGAACTGGCCTCCGGCGGCCCGTGGAGAGCCCGTACGGATACCTGCACGCTGTACCTGTCGTCGAATCCCTGGAGCCAGGGTGTGCACGCTCAGAAGGCGGTCCGCCAGGTGGCGGTGGTCTCGGAGTCGTGCTCGGACACGTCGTACCTGACGCCGTACGTCTCGACCGACAAAGAGACCCGGGTACAGCTCGGCGCCACCGTCACCGAGAGCCCGTACACCGAGGCGCGGATCGTCGACGACATCAACGGTCGGCAGGTTGCACCCTCGATCGACTTCCTGGCCGGGTCCGGGACCACGCCGCCGATCTTGCGCGCGTACACGCTGTGGGCGGGGGAGGGCATCAAGGCCAGCACGGTCTACCAAGGCCGGTTCCGCTTCGGGACGGGCATTAAACTCCGCGATAGCACGTACGACACGACCAGTAACCCGCAGGCGACGTGGGAGGTGTTGATCGCGGCGCAAGGGCCGCGCCCGGCCACCATCGTCGACTGGAAAAACACGACGTACACGATCGCGCTGGAGCAGGGCGCGGTCTGGAAAGAGCGCGAGGTCAAGGACAGCGACCACTGGCAGATCGAAGCCACGATCCGGTTCACCGTGCTTGCCCGCGAGCCGGCTTACAACGATGGGAGCGTGTACGACTCGGAGGCGGCTTATGTCGCCTAAGCTGCATAGCCTACCCCATCGCCTTGATTGCGGCGGAGGCCGCCTCCTCTGTATCGAAAGATCCCAGGTGGCGCCTTGCATCGCCTACCCTGACGCGCGCGATCCATTTTCGTTGTCGCTTGTGCCAGTTGACTCCGGGCGTGGCCGACGTTCCTCCGCGAGGGGGGCCATTCTGCGCGTCTTCGCTCTTGCTGACGGCTCTCAGGTTAGCACGACGGTTGTCGAGTTTGTCCCGATTGATGTGATCTCCAACCGGGCCACGGTACTTCGAGAGCCTCGGCAAGTCCAGGATCTCTCGGTGCATGAAGATCTGGCGCCACCCACTGTCACCGAATCGCTCGTTCCTGACAGCGTAGTTGCTGGCAAAGTGCCATTCCCACTGGTTGACGAAGTCAGCATCGTCAGCATCAATCAGGGCGTATGCTCGGACGCTGCCATCCTTGGCGCGGAGCGGGATACGGACGGTGGTATCATCGGACTGCATCGGGTACCTCCAGTACCTTGTGCCACTCCCCCGGCCGCTACCAACGGCGCGGGGGTTTCGCGCGTCAATTATAGCATGGGAGGAACAGTCTAATGGCGACTGTCCGCCCATTGCCCCTCGCGGATACCACGGCCAAAGCAGGCTACGATCAGGTCGATCCACTCGTGATGTGGTTTTTGGGCGGGAACAGCGCGCCGGCAGCCACCGCCACGGGCATCAATGACGATGACCGCTACGGTCTGGACCTTCAGAACAGCGGCATCGGCGCGCTGTCGTTCCGCGCCATCGCCGGGACCAACTTCGGGCGCATTGACGGGACCGGCGTGGCATTCGGCGGGGCGTTCACGCACACCGGGACCGGCGTGTTCACCGGACTACTCGCTGTCAACACACTGACGGTAGCAAGCGGGGTGACCGTCACAACTGGACCCGTGGTCATGGGCGGGTCGGCCACGGTCGCCAATGGATTCACCGTGACGACCGGCGCGGCCTCGCTCGGGGGCAGCCTCAACGTGGTGGGCGCGGCCACGGTCGGGACACTGCGGGTGACGGGGGCGGTGACCGTTGTGGGCGCAGTGACGATGTCCTCAGGCCTGGTGGTCGCGGCGACGGCCACGTTCAGCGGCATCGTGACAATGGCGTCCACCCTTAACGTCAGCGGCGTCGCCACGTTCTTGAGCTCGGCGATAGCGAACACGTTCACTTCGACAGCCATCGCCGGCGCCCCGTTCGTTGCCAATTCAACGGGCGTCGCCACGAGCTTCAACGCCGACATGGTAGACGGACTGCACGCTGACGACTTCGTGGTCACCGGAAACTACACCGGCAACGGCAGCACGACGCGCACGATCACCCTGGGCTTCCAGCCTAAGTATGTGTACATCGCTAGCGTCGGATCGTCGTCTGGCACGCGAGCGACATGTCACCTGTTGAGCGGCAACGGGAGCGACAACATCGGGTTTGCCCGCCTCAGCGGCGTAACCGCGCTCACCTTCCTGGTAGTGCTCGATTCGACTGTTCTCGTGTCGACTGGATTTCAGGTCGAAGGCGGCGCCGGCATCACGGCGATCTCCAATCAGACGAACGATGTGTACCGCTACTCGGCTTGGAGATGACATGAACGAGATCGACATCCTGACGAACGCCGGCCTCTCGCGAACGAACGCCGAGATGGTGGTCGCCCTTTCCACGATGGCAAGCACGCTGGGCCACCAGATCGCCACAGCGAACCAGCAGCCCTCGCCCGAGCCGCCAGCCGTCTCGGGCGACGTGATCCCCCCTGAAGGAGCCGATACCGATGAGCATGCCTAATCTGAATGGCCCCTTCGGGGAGTGGCGCCGTGCATCCGCCGCCGTGGGGAATGCGATCACGGCAGGAGCCACGGCCGCAGCAGCGTTCCAGGCGTTCCCCCCGGGCTCGCAGTACCTGTACATGGAGGGGCGGAACTACGCCGGCACCGCCGCCGTGATCTCGTACGCCCTCAACCCGTGGCTCCGCGTCCTGAAGACCACGGACAACTTCGCGACGGCGACCGGGGTCACCGACTACTCGGCGGTCGCGCAGAACAACAAGGCGACCAACGGCGCGGTCGTGCTGTCGTCGCTCGCCACCACCGGCGCCCTCTGGGTCGGCGCCGAGCTCCCGTTCCGTGGCGTGTTCGCCGACGTGCAGGCGACCAACTCCAACACGTCGACCGCCGTCACGGCGTACTGGTCGGCAACCGGCCCGACGATGGCCACCCTGACCAGCGCAGACGGCACGTTCTCTGGGGTTGCCACCTTCAACGTCGATGGTGGCATCACATGGACCGTCCCCACCGACTGGACGGTCGGCACCCTCAGGACGATCACCGGCGCCGTCAACGCCATCCCGTACTCGGGTGAAAGCCTGTACTGGGTCAAGTTGACAGTGTCAGCCGCGCTGGATGCGTCGACCACGCTTGACCAGGTGCTGGCCATGAACCGCTCCACCAGTTACGCCAGTCTGACGTCGGGTAGGCCGGGCGTCGAGATGATGCTGCCGACCGGAAGTGGCCGCTACGGCTGCGTCGAGGCGGTTACTGATGTCGGGACCGCCAACCTCCTGGTCAACGTGGCAACGATTGGCGGCGGCAGCAAATTCCCATGAGCATCGAGATCGGGCAACGGGAATGGGACGCGCTGGCCGCGCGCTACGGCGCAGTGTCGGCGCAGTTGTTGGTCTACGAGATCCGACTGGCCGAGCGCGACGCTGAGGTTGCGGCGCTCCGACAGCAGCTCGTGGCGTGTGCGGACGAGTTGCACGCGCCGCTTGAGCAGGAAGGGAGCGGCTGATGCCTCTCGTCTCGGTAGCCGCAGGCCAGCCGATCCGATCCACCCATGTCACTCAATTCACACGCTGGGTGACGGCTGCCACGAAGGACCAGTCGGCCACCTTCACCACCACCCACGCCACCGAGTACACGGTCACGATCACCAATGAGGAGACCTCAGCCGGCAACGCCCTCAAAGTGGTCTCGGGCACGTCGACCATCGCGCTATTCAACAAGACCGGCGTGACGCTCGGTGTCCCGGTGGTCGCGACCGGGCTCAGTTTGTTCACGGCGACCGGCCAGACGCTGTACGGCGCGGGCGGGACCGCGAGCGCGCTCTTGAACATCGGGTCGACGTTCCAGAGCATGATCGTCTCGTCAAGTGGCGTGCCGTCCTGGAGTGCATCGCTCCAGTCCTTGCTGGCATCGGCGGGCTCACTGGTGGGGGCGTCGGCCGCCAACACACCGGCCCACATCCCGAAGGGGACGGCCTTCCAGGAATTCGTGATGAATGCCGGCGCCACTGGCCAGACGTGGGCATCAGGTGTGTTAGCGGCGGCGGTCACGGCCGGCTACACATTCTTCGCGACCGGGGCTAACAGCGTGACGGGACTGGCCCCCGGTACTGCCCGGTTCGTGCTCGGGATGAATGCGGGGGCCACGGCGCCAACCTGGCTCGCCTCGCCCCAGTCACTTCTCTCAGCGACTGGTGGGGTTATCACGGCGACGGCCGCCAACACGCCAATCGCGGTCTTTCCCACAACGTCGGGGCAGTATTTTCGATCCAACGCTACCGGCGCCGGGTTCGAGTCGGTGGGAGCATCCAACTCGCTCGATAAGTTAGGGGAGGTTGTGGGCACTGGGTCGTCCGCTGTCCTGGCGCTCTCCGGCATCTCCGGGGCGTACCGCTCATTGTATCTAGAATTGGACGGTGGACGATCGACAGACACGTCCGCTGGTGTGGGCACGCGCCTGACATTTGAGACCAGCCCGACAGTCGGTGCGTACGACTACCAGCGGGTCTATGGATCCGCGACGGTCCCGACCGCTGACGAGAGCATTGGAGCGGTCGACTACATCGCTCTTGGCTCCATGCCGGCTGCTACCAGTACGACCAATCTGATCGGGTCGTTCAGTATCCATTTGCCCGGCTACGCAGGCACCTCAGCATGGAAAAACGTGATCGCGATGTGCGACGGGTCATTCAACCTGGCCTCCGGATCCATTCAGGCGCTCATGACGGTCGGAGTCTGGGAATCCACGGCTGCCATCACGCTGGTTCGCGTGACACTTTCGGCCGGTTTCTGGACAACCACGAGCCGCCTCACTGTCTGGGGACTACCGGCATAGGATTCGGGAGGGCATCGTGCCGACACAGGTCGAGTTCAACTGCACGACCAGGGAGCTAGTCGAGGTCGAGATGACCGGGGCCGAGCTCGCGGCGTTTGATGCACAGCGGGCGATTCCGACCACCGAATACGCCGGCCAGGTCAACCCCATCGGTCGCATCCAGACGGTCGGCACGGTCTCCCAGGAGCTTCTACGCTTTCCACTGATCACCCTGACCGCGTATGGCGCGCTGGTGGAGGTCTACGGGATCGACAGTGGCAACGGCGTCGTCAAGTCGCTCGTCTTTCGATCCGTGTTCAAGCGGCTCTCGAACGGCCCGTCAGCGGTCGGCGCCCGCGTCGATCTCGCCAGCCACCAGGACAGCGGCGCGGCTGCGACGACGGCCGGTGTCGCCAATTGGACGATCGTGCCATCGCTCTCAGGGAACGACGCGGTCATCACGGTGACTGGGGCGACGGGGCGGACGGTTGATTGGTTTGCCTTCGCCGAGGTGCGGCGGTTCCGACCTGGAGGGCTCTAGCGGGCGACGGTCACCAGATACGCCAGGAATCCGAACCCAAGGACGATCCAGATTCCAATCGCCCCCCAGAGGGCGAATGCAATCAGCCGAGCTCGATCCTCCATCTAAAGGCCCTCCAGGGGCGGGAAACATAGCACAGGTACCCCGGCCCCCGAAAGGGCCAGGGCAGTAACGCACTCAGCCGGATCGGGTGGTGGTACACCCGATCCGGAGAGCACCGAACCCTAGCATGAACTAGGAGGACGGCACTTGTATAGAGCGACAACGCGGGGCAAATCGTTCCATCGGGGGCGCCGTGATCGGGTACCTCGTCTGGGCCATCGACATGATTCGAGGCAGTAGCACTAGAGGCCTGGAGCTCCAGAACGGCATGGCGGCGGTGGCTTCGGGAGTCGTGCTGATCCTGCCGGCCAGCACGTTTTCGACCTCTCCGAGCTATCGCCTGTTCGATGCGGCGCCCGAGAGTATCTGGGGGCTGTCGCTACTCGGGGCTGGCGTCGCTCAGATCGCAGCGGCCTTGCACGACACCGTACCGCTGCGACGGATCGCGGCCACCGTCCTGGGGGTGCTGTTCACCGCCCTCGGTCTCGGCATCCTCTGGGCCAACCCACTCTCGGCGGTGGCGCCGATCATGCTCGCGCTCGCTGCCGGCCAGGTGGGGGCGTTTTGGCAGGCGCGATGGGTGCGTTGACGTGGCCGATACCCCCGCATGGAGCGACCCGGCGACGTGGGTCGGCGCTGGCGGCCTCCTGGCCATCGCTGGCAGTTCGGCCAAGGCGCTGCTCGACTGGCGCAAGGACAAGGGCCAACAGCGCGCCACATCCGAGGACATGGTCCGCGACGACCTCCTGGCGACGATCCGTGACCAGCGCGTTGAGCTCGGCCAGATGCGGACTGAGCTTTCAGCAGCACGCATTGAGATGCGCGAGCAGGATGCCAGAAGCCGCGAGGCGGTCCGGGCCTGCGAAGAGCGCGCCGATAAGTTCCTGGAGGAATTACGGAAACTGCATAGCGAGAACGACATGCTCAGAAGTCGTCACCATCGATTTGTGAACTACTTCTCGGTTGTGCGCGAGGAAGTGGATACCGACCGACTAGAACGGGGACTGAAACCACTTCCACTGCCGTCTTGGATCGACGAAACCATCCCTGGTCCGACCGCCCGTATGAAGCCACCGGAGCCGCCAGCATGAGTCAGTCAAAGCTTGACGACCTGTACAACCGCCTAACCAGTCGGAAACTGCTCCTGTGCCTCTTCATGCTGGCGCTGGCCATTGCCGGCTACTGGGGCGGGCACATCACGTGGAGCGAATTCCAAACAGCCGCCCTCGGCGCCGTTGGCATCTATACCGTCGCCGAAGGCGCCTCAGACGCGGTGGGAGCGTGGCGCTCTCAGCCGACCGTGCCGACCGTCGACGAGATCGCGAAAGCGGTGCTCCGCGAGCGCGCGGCCCAGATGCGCCAGCGGTTTCCGGATGCGGTGGACGAGCCCGATGAGCCTCGGTTGCTGGAGGCCAGCCGTGGCTGATCCCTGGCGCTGGTGGGACGCGGCTACGATCGCCCGCATCACTGGCTGCCCCGTGGATGCTGTGACCCACAACTGGCCGCTGATTGTCGATGCCCTGTACGTGCGGGGGATCTACGATCGCGACGTCTGCCTCGGTGTGTTGCCTACGGTCGCCATCGAGACGGCATCGACCTTTGAGCCGATCCACGAGTACGGCACGACGGCTAACTGGGCAGGGTACGAGGGCGGCCCCGACTTCGCCGGCCGAGGCTTCCCGCAACTGACGCACTTGTCGAACTATCGGAACGCGGGTGACGCGCTCGGCATCGACCTCGTCAGCAATCCCGACCTGGCGCTAGACCCGAAAATCAGCGCCAATATCCTAGCCTGGTTCTGGGCCACCAAGGGCGTCCCTGCCAAGAACGGGTCGCACTTCTACACGATGGTGGAGCTCTGCCACGAACACGATTGGAATTGGGTGCGCCGCGTCTTCCAGGGCGGAACGGCTGGGCTCGACCGCCTGATCGCGATGGCCAGCGCCCTCGACGCCTACGCCGCCCCCACGGAGACACCCATGCCCGTCACGTTCAACCCCGACTACCCGGCTGTGCTGCAGAACGACGACTGGTCGTGCGCCCCGACCTCGTTGACGTGGGCGATGCGCGCGCTGGGCCGGACCCCGGCCACCGACTGGATCGAGACCGACATGGTCAATCTGAACATCGTCTCCAAGGAGGTTGGCTTACTCGACCACACTGGCGCCGGCATCGTTACCTGGCTGCAGATCGGCGACCCGAAGCACTACGGCTCGGACGGCTACGGGATCTCTAACAACCAGTGCCCGATCTCCTGGGATCAGCTCATCCCTGAGATCAACGCGCATCCGCCGTATCCGTTGCTGCTGGGACTGCCGGTCTGGGGCGGCGCCGGCCACGGCCACTGGAGCGGCGTGCGGGGCTACGATCCGGCGCGAGACGTCATTCTGCTGGCCAATCCCGCTACCGGTGCGACCTACGGTCAGCCCGAGCTTACGCGCCAGCAGTTCGAGGCCAGGGCTGGCAACAACGCCAGCATTGTTCGGGTGCTGCATCCGGATCTCATCGGCACCCCGATGCCGGCGCCTACTCCAGTCCCGTCATCCTCGATCAGCCGCGCCGATCTCGACGACATCATCAGCCGCCTGACCGTGCTCCGCGACCGGCTGCCCGCCGCCTAACGCTTCCTGTGCCCGATCACCACACGCCAGCCGCGCCGACTCCAGGGTTTGATGCGGGGCAGCACGTACAAGGGCGGGCGATCGGCGGGCCAGAGACCCTGACGACGGAGATTGTCCTCGTAGGTGCGGCCGTAGGCATTCGGATCGTAGCCTAGCTGCTCCAGACCAGACCGCATGATCGGGGGGATGTTGACGTGGGCGCGCCCGGTGAGCAGGTCATGCTGAACGAGGACAGCCGGCGGGAGTCGGTGTGCCGGCGCGCTGTAGAGTCTGGAGATGGCAGTCAGCGCCTCATGGTCCGCAGCGTTCATGATGTCCATTCTACACTTCCCCGCCGCCTGACCCGGGCCCGCGCGCCCGAGATGCCAAGGTCAGCGGTCCTTGTACCATTCGGGGTGCAGCACCTTCAGTAGCTTTTCGCTCAGTTCCGTCCGAACGCGCATCTCCGCGATGTGCTCATCGAAGCCAGCAATGTTCGGCGTAACCGAGAGCACCCCCTTGATCTGCTTGACTGCGGCGATGGTCGCCTCGGCATCGTCATCACGGATATCGTGCTCCAGCACGACGTAGTAGCCGTTGTGTCGGTCAGTCATCCTTCGCTCCTTCCTCCTGAGAGCCCCGCCGCCCGAGCGACGGGCTGGGAGTGGGCGGTCATCCGATAAGGTTACCCGCCTGCGACTCGCGGATCGCCTCCATTGAGCGAGTGATGAGAAGGCGAAGGTACGGGATATCCCCCCGTGTGATTTCAATATGGCCGTAGCTGAGGTGCACAAGGCGCGGGCGAACCAGTAGGACCGTGAAGTCTGCCCGTCCTTCCTCATCGTACTCGTGGTCGCCACCTTCGCAATCACAGGTACGTTCAAAACAGGCTTCGATGTCGTCCAGGCTGGCATACGATCCGTGAACGCCCGACGTTGATCCCAGCACGTAGTTCAATGTATTAGGCCGAGGATCGACACCGAAACTCGTGTGCAGATCTTCAATGCTAGTCACCTGGCCGATACTGTAATGGCCCATCCCTCGCACCTCTCCATGCCCGCCGCTGTCAGGACGGGTCGTCTAGCGTCAGCGTGATGTCCGCATTGACGTATGGACCTGTCCGGCAGCGGCGGCACCGCATGTACGTCAACGCGCCGACTGTGGCCACAGCCTTGAAGTCGTGGCCCTGATCAGGATAGCCGGGACATGTCATCGTCGGCGCCGCCTCGTACCCGCCGCCCGGCCGCTCGTCGTCAGGCATCAGATGCGACCCTCCGTGACGAAGCCGTAGACACTCAGAAGTGTGCCCTTGATCTTCCTGATATCGTTGGGCGTCCAGGTGGACGGATCTCTGTGCGCAATCGTTTCGAGCTCCGGCGCCCACTCGCGCAACATCTCAGCCGCTTGATCGCCGCGTGCCTTCACGGCCATTTCAAGCGCGCTCAACTCATCAGGCATGCTCGTCCCCCGCGCCCCCGTCCCGGGCCGGCTGGGCCAGAGGCACAAGAGCGTCAATCGCGATCCGTAAAACCTGCTGACGGACCTCGACGCTGGCACCGCGCCATGTCTCGTACGGGAAGGCGTCGATCGTGTCCACGATCTTCCCCAGCGCCTTCCTGAGCCGCTCAGCCTCTCCCGCCTCGGGCTGGCACTGGGCCGCCGAGAGGGCGGCATTGGCCAGCCAGCCCTCACGAAACGCCAGTCCTTCCCGCCACGCCTGACGTTCGTCAGTGAGGCCCGCGAGGATCTTGCTCGCCATCCAGGCCTCGTTCATTGCTTGCTCTTCTGAATCGCTCACCGTCAACCTCCCAAGGGTGCCCGCGCGCGGGGCGTCAGTCAGCGAATCGGCACGATGTTGTTCGCAGGGGCGGTGTGCTCCCACGACAACTCAACCGACCCCGTCCAGTCGTTGTCAACCATCACCATGCTGAGCTGCTGGTGAATGTCTTCGCAGATGTTGTCGAGTTCTTCGTCGCCCTGAATCACGACGTCGATCACGACCGTTGCTGTGATCCGTGTTAGTGCCGGCATCGTCTTCTCTCCCTCTCCTCACACCGCCGGCCCGCCAGGGCGGCGGGCGCTCAGAACTCGACCTTGTCGATGTAGCCGCTCAGGTTGAACAGGAAGCTGTTGGCCTCAGCTCTCGTCATATGCTCCACCAGATCAACCCCGGGGTACTCCGGCCCGTATCTGCGCTGAATCATGACGATGGTGTCCTCGGCCGTCTGCTCCAAGCTGTACTCCGCTATCGGGGTGGACGCCTCGACCCTCACGATCCTCTCCTTACTGTTTCAGCTAAGGGGGATTACTTCGGCCTCTCCGCCCTGCCCATTGCCGGGCGGCCACGGCGCGCGGGGTCAGTCGTTTATCGTCGCTCTTCGCTTGCCAGTCATACTGATGCCGTCTCCCTTCCGTCGCCAGTGGCGCAGTTGTCCGTTAGGGTCGCTCGGAGTCGGCTGGCGGTAAGGCTCTTCCTGGCGATGTGCCGCTATCAAGCAGCGCCCTGACCCGTCACAGTTGAAAGGACAGTCGTTCGCTTCCTCCATGCCATCCTCCAGGCTGAACGGCCGCCGGTGCGGCCTGGGCGGGGGGTCAGTTATGCTGACTCAGACTTGCCAGCAGGGCCTTTCGTTCTCGTTCCATCTCGGATGGATCGAGTCCAAAGAACCGAGCTAACTCGTCGTTGATCCACGAGTCAGACTTGTAAAATTGGATGAGCGACCATCGCGCGTGCTGGTAGGTGTGTTCCGGCCTACCTCCCTCCCGAGCCTGCATCGGGCAGGGGCACTCGAATACGTCGATCTCGACCTCGTCATAGCGCGCGCGGCCAATCTCGCCATTGGCGTCCACCGCGTACCTGCTGAAGGGTTTGATCTCGACGTAGGTGCCGTCAGCCTTCTGGCCCCAGGTCTTCGTGCAGGGCAACTGCTCCCACATCCAGCGGGCCAGGACGATTCCTTGCGCGGCCAGGTGCTCCATGACGAACTGGCCAATCTGCTCAGACACGTCCCTGACCGCGAGCGCTCGATCGAGTTGCGGTGTCGCCGGTGAGTGACCCATCAGAACGCCTCCGAATTCATGTGCTCGTGGCAGCCACCGGAGTGGGGCGCGGGATCGTTGTCACACCCGTCCGTCCAGCAACTTGGCCACAACTCTTCGATGGTCGGCCGCGCTTTCGGAGCTTGCTTGCGCGACTCGATCAAGTCAGCCTCCAGCGCCGCAAGCTCGACGGCGATACGATGGCTGCACGGCTTGCCGAAAGACCACGGGCTCTGCCCCCACGGACAAGAGCACCCGCCGGCGTCAGCGCGGACCACGTAAAAGCGACTGCTGCGGCCTGAGATGATCGCCACGTATCGCACGCCGCACTTCCGGAAATACCGCCACTCGTCGCGGTTCTCCAGGTGCACGGTTGCCGATGCCCACTGACTTGCCGATGGCTGGTAGACTGCTGACGCCATTCGGGTTACCTCCGTTTGGTTGGCCCTCACGAGGTGATGACTCGTGGGGGCTTTCTTCATGCCTGAAGTATAGCATAGTTTAGGTGCATATGCTACTATTCAAGTGCAGGTGCGCAAGTTCAGGTGAACCTGACCTACACTACGCGCATGCCGAGAAGGATCGTGGCACTACAAGTTAGACTCCCCGACGATCTCCACGCCGAGATCAAGCAACTGACTGAGGAAGAGGACCGACCACTCAACCGGACCATCATCCGTTTGCTTCGGGCTGGCCTGGAGCACTACCGAGGCGCCTCGTCAGGAGTATCCGATCAGGAGTCGGAAGAATGAGCGAGACGGTCGGCTTCAGCGGCACCCGCTCAGCCGGTCACCGCGATGCTGGGCGGATCGCTGACATCGTGAGCGACCTACCGCCTGATTGCACAGTGGTCACTGGCGGCTGCATCGGCGTGGACATGCTCGTGGCCGTTGCCGCTCACCAGCGCGGACTGAAGGTACACACGGTCCTGCCGGCCGATCGGAGCCGCGTGGGGCGCTTCTGGAGGCAGCACTGCGACATCTTCGAGGAGATGCCGCCAGGCACCGACTACCGGGCACGGAATGAGCGGATCGTGGAGCTGAGCGACCGCCTGATCACCATCCCCGAAGCATCCGAGGACGACCCGCGCTCTCGGCGATCGGGGACGTGGATGACGGTCAGGATTGCACGTCGGGCTGGCAAGCCGGTTCAGGTTGAGTTACTGGACGAGCGCCGCCGCCCAGGGTCGACACCATGACGCGGGGGAGCGGGCGCGTTAGGCCAAAGCTCACCGGCGACGATCTCGTGGCGATCGAGGTTCGGGCACGAACTGTCACCAAAGGGCTCGCGAATCGCCAGCAGCAGATGGCCATCGCCTTTCAGGTCTGCATGCAGGACGTTCCCGATCTCCTGGTTGAGATCAGGCGGTTACGAGCGGAGAGCCGGGCCGCCCGCGATCCCGGGCGCCCGCGTGGCGAGGAAGGGGGCGAGGGGCAGTGAGTCAGACAACGACGTGTGGCTGCAACAGGTACGGCTGTATCTACTGCGAATTGGATCAGGCGCGCGAGGGGATCAGGTATGGCGACATCGTCACGGATCTAGCTGTGAAGGTCGGCGCCGCGTGGGATCGTCTCGCCCGCTGCCAGGACGAGTTCTACCCCGAGTACCCTGGCGCGTGCAGCGAGTATCACGACGAGCTTGACACGGCCGTCCTGGAGTTGATGCGCTTCGCTGATCCTGAACGATGGAACCAGCGGCAGGCCGTGATGCGGGCAGCCTCAGAAGCCGCGATCACCCAGATCTACATGGTCCGCGAAGGCAAGACCGGCTGGTACGTCGTCGCGCCAGATGGGTCGGTCGTCGTGGGGTGTTTGCCGGACGAGGACGCAGCCCGCTCCGTGGCATTCGAGCACAACAAGCGCCGCGCCGCCCAGGTCGAGCAGGGCACGGGGGATGTGGATGGCTGAGCACACCTGTGGCGGCAGGGGCGCGGTCCCCTGCCCGACCTGTACCACACTGGGTGCCCAAGAGGCGTTCGTCGAGCGCTGGCGGGCCGAGCACCCCGACGAGGTCTACGACAGTGGATGGCGGTGTCCGCTCTGTAATGAAGTCGTCCAGGGCCACGAGACATCGCCGTTCTACGGACTGATCGAGTACCACCAGCGCGATCATGGTGAGGCGTGGCAAGCCTACGAACTGGCCGCCGAGCCTCGCTGATCGGCAGCCCGTCCCGCCGGCCGCGCGGCGGGTGGTATGCTCTCAGTGAGCGCGGTACCGCACCCATCGCCAGTCCGGCCGGCTTCGGTGGTGGGGCATAGGGCCCCGCTCACAATTCCCCCGTCTTCCTCGCGAGGCCGGGTGCGGGCGCAAGCCCAGCGAGAGGAGGCCCCGATCTTCACAGGTCGGGGCTCTCTCTTTGTCCACCGCCTATGGCACCCGTTGGCGCGGGCTATGGCGCGGATGGCGCTCGGTGGCGCGGGGGCTGGGCGGGTAAACCGCTGTGAGCGCTCATAAGTAGAGACCGAGAACTGCGGTTCTCGCAAGTGGTCTCAGCCCGTCTCAGTACGGTGCTACAATGGCCGTGGACGGGTTGGTCGTTGGCTGGCCGCACTCTCTCGAAAAGAGCAGGGGCGAGAGTCCCCGCAGGTTCGATTCCTGTCCCGTCCGCGCTCCCGTAGCCCAACTGGTAGGAGGCGCCTGCCTTAGGAGCAGGACAGTGTCCGTTCGAATCGGACCGGGAGTACCGTATCTATCCCAGCGACCCCTGATAACTTCGGGGGAACCGTGAACTGGTGAAGGCAGGGGGGTAGAGCCCAGGATCGCCGGGACCACACTCACGGTGCTCCGGCCAGCACCCGTAGGCCAACGGTAGAGCCGCCGTGCTCAAGACACGAGGGTTGGGGGTTCGAATCCCTCCGGGTGCACCAGGACAGCGTGCCAGAGTGGTTATGGCCCTGACTGCAAATCAGGTGATCGTCGGTTCGATTCCGACCGCTGTCTCTCGGAGCGTATGCCGATCGGCTAAGGCGCCTCACTGCTAATGAGGTAAGGGGGCAACTCCCGCCGGGTTCGACTCCCGGGCGCTCCGCCGCGTATCCTGTCCGTCCGATGTCCGAGACACCGACCGACACATCCGAAGCCGGCGCGTGGCTGCCACTCGCCGACGCGGCCCGCTTCTACCGGGTGACCATCCGTACGCTGGATCGGCGCCGGCTCCCGAAGCGGCATCTGGTCGGCCGCCCCGTCGAGGTCTGGGTCGCCGGCGCCACGTCCGACGACGTCTCAGACGATGCTGAGACGCCCCAGGACATCCCGCCGACCGTCGAGGAGCGGGCCCTTGCCCTGTCCGACAGCGTCTCGGACATCATCAGCCAGCACACCGCTCCGCTCTACGCTCGCATCGAAGTGCTGGCCCGCGAGAATGGCGAATTGGCCGAGCGTCTGAAGGCGTCCGAGACGCAAGCGGACGCCGACCGACAGCGTCTCAGACAGGAAGTATCATCATTGGACGCGACGGCCAGAGTGTTGGCAGAGGATGCAGCACGCGCCGACGACCTGGCCCAGCAACTTGCCGAGAGTCAGGCTATCCTCGCCGCCGAGCGCGCGGCACGGGAGGCGGCCGAGCAGCGGTTGAAGGATCGGCGATGGTGGAACCCGGCGACATGGTAGATCTGGCTTGGAAATCGGTGGCGATCTGCGGTTTAGGGTAGGCAGGAGGATCGATCGCCATGATGAGCTTGTACTTCAAGCCCGAAGAGTTGGCCGCGCTGATGAACCACTGCCTGACCCGGATGGCCCAGATCGACGCCGCGCCAAAGCGAGAGCAGCGACGGCGCAACCTCGAAGAGTTGACGGCGTTCAGTTTCTGGGACTCGCTCTACGTCAAGCTGGAGATGGTATTCAGGGTTCCGGCCTGCGTGTGGTGCGATCCCCGATCCTGGGATCTGGACGAGTCCGACACCATCCCGGATGAGGGCGATCTGCCGCCGCACGAGCATCTCTTCACGCGAGAGATCGGCAGCACGGTTCCGCCGGCCTGACGGGTCGCGCGGGGCCGGCGGCGAGCGTGGTAGAGTTCGGAGTAGCGAGTGGCCACGCGATCATGTCGCGGGCGAGAGTTGACGGCCAAACTGGTGTCGCAAGGTACTGACGCGGCCTATCGCGGAGTAGCCGTCAACGAATCGGCCTACGGTGCCCGGAGCAGCCCGGGAAACACTAAACTCGCTCAGTTCCTAGCGCACTCGTGGACGTGGTACCATGACCGTGTTGGGTGTGCCATGGGCAGAAGTTCAGGCGCCATGAAGCCCCAGGTCTGCTAGCCTGGGGCTTCTTCATGTCCAACGCGGATGCATCGCGCTCAGAATCGTGATCGGGTCGACGTAAAGCGGCCCGGCTTGACATTCCGGGCGCCGGTCCGGATGATCTCCGGCGCGCCTGAAGCGGGCGCAGGAAATGAAGAGCCCCACGTCACTTAGCTTTGGCCGGCGAGTGACGCGGGGCAGGAGAACCTTCGATGCAGAATGTATCAGGGTCCGCCCCGCTGTGTCCAGACCCATTCCCCACCGATTCGCGCTACACCCAGATCCCGAATGGCGTGCACGAACTGGTGGAGAACGCCCGCGAGCTCCAGCTCGTCGTGCACCTGCTCTCGTTCCGCTGGTACCCGTCCTCGCCGATCATCCCGAGCGTCAAGACGCTGGCAAAGGCGATGAAGTGCTCGGCCAGGACCGTCCGGCGCACAGCCGAACGGATTGAGTCTCGCGGGCTCCTACAGCGTCAGGAGCGGCTGGCGTGGGACAAGCGCCAGATGTCGAACGAGTACATCCTGTGCGGCGCGCTGCTGGCGCTGGTGACCGCCGTCGAGGCCAGCCGCGACCAGGAGGCCCGGCCAGAGTGGCAGGGGAGGCGGTCAAACGCGGCCGGCAAAGAAAACTCCCGGAACCAAACCAACAGAACGAGACGGAATGAAAGGCGGTACACACCGCCATCGACGGGCGGAGACTTCCTGATGACGAGGTACGGGCCATTGAAGCCCCGCACCTGACGCCGCAGCCCGGCTTCCGGCCGCGAGGTGCAACACGGGTGAAAAAGACCGAGACGCCGGCAAAACTGGGGATTTCTCCACACGCGCCGCCGAGGGCGTGGCGTTACGATGGAGATACTGGGGGGAGTGCGCTCGTCGTCAGGCTGACGAGGCGATGGCTGGCCGCAGATCCGTCTCCGATGACCCCATAGCGAGGGCCGTGGCCATCGCGCAGACCGGGGCGTAGCAGATACGCACGCCCCGGTCTGGGGTGTGCGCGGTCCGCAAATGGAGCACAACCCTCGCCACGTCTGACGCGCCGATGCGTCGAGCCAGCGTAACCTGATGGCACCGCGCGGTCATCGTGACGGTGCCCACCAGGGCCGGTGGGTAGTCGCAGCGGATCAGGTTGAGCGGGCTGCCGTTGCCGTCATGGCCTCGGCCGATATCAAGAATCGACGAGCTCATCCCACTCCCCCGATCTGCGTTGACCCTGGCTCTCTTCGTAGCCTCCACGGTACTCGTGTGGCGCGAGTGCGTCAACAATGTCGTGACGGATACCACTACGCGTGGTTCCGTCAAGATAGTGCGCCAGCGGGGCTCCGGGCGTTCGTTGCCCGGTGTTATCCCGTGCGCGTAAAGCGGATCTGTGAGCGGTCTTCATCGATCGCCCGTCCGCTCTCTTGGATGAGCATGTCCTGATCGCGCGCAGCAAGGCGACGGAGCGCGTCAACCACGGCCTTCTGGGCGAACTGTGGCGCGCTGACATGCTCTTGATAGGTCTGATCGGCGAATGCCGCGTCGTGCGGCCATACCCGATGTAGCTCGGCCTGGAAATCCCAGGCGGGGTCGTCTGGCATATCGAAGGCGCCCGTCATCTGCGCCGGCTTCGAGGGCTCCAACACGGCATCGAGAAACTCTTGCTCCGAGATACCAAACGCGGCCGCCCACTCCGGCACGCGATCGAAGCGAATCACGGATACGCCGCGCTCATACAGATCGTAGGTCTGTGTCGATCCGAATGAGAGCGCATCAATCAGCACGCCCTTGCTCAGGTCCAGACGCTCCCTGAGCTCTCGCAGGCGCTTGCCCTGCTCTCGCGTGCGATCTGTCGCCGTGACCACTGCCACGTATCTCTCCCTAGGGTTCCTGTTCCAAGTCTATATGACATGACTTGACATCGCTGCAAAGAGTTCCGATAATACAGAAGCCGGTAGGATCTCTACCGAGGATCACGCGGGAGAGATACAATGGCGGGTACTCCGGCACGAGACCGGAAGCCGATGGGGATCGAGCTCGACGTGACCGTGCATGCCGAAGCGGAGCGCATTGCCAGCGTGACCCCCCTCAACAAGTCCGACGTGCTGCGCCTCGCGATCGACGCGGGCCTGCCCATCGTGGCTCGGCGGCTGGCTGCTGAGGCCTCTCGATGACCGCCCCACACGCTGCCGAGCGCCGCTCCGGGAGGCCGCTGTGAACACCAAGGTGATCGCGGAGGCCCGCGCGGAGGCTGAGCGCTTCCTGCGCCGACTGAACGAGATGGACGCCTGCACCAAGCACCGCAGTTCGTACGACGCCTGCCCGTCCCGTGCAGCTGTCAAGCGTGCCTCGCTCGATCTGACGCGGGCACTCGCGAATCTGAGGCGACCATGACCGCCGGGCGCCGCGCCGTGGGCGGTGGGGCGACCGGGCAGCAGCATGTCGCCACGTTCAGCGGCGGCGTTGGTAGTTGGGCGGCCGCACGCCGAGTTGCCGAGCGGCACGGCACCGACAACCTGACACTCCTGTTCACGGACACGCTGATCGAGGACACCGACCTCTACCGCTTCCTGATCGAGGCGGCCTGCAACGTATTCGACGTGCCGGCCCCGGCCGATCTCGTGAAGGCCGCGCTGGCAATGCCCGAGTTTCACGAGGACGAAGCCGGCCGTGTCGCTGCGCTAACCGACCTCCGCGAGCGCACGAAGGAGCGGTTGCCGTTCCTGGCGTGGATCGCCGAGGGCCGCGACCCGTGGACGATCTTCTTCGCCGAGCGGTTCCTCGGTAACTCCAGAGCAGACCCGTGCTCGAAGATCTTGAAGCGGCAAGCCATCGATTGCTGGCTTGCCGCTTCAAGATCTTCGAGCACCACGGCCGTCTACGTCGGGATCGACTGGTCAGAGAAACATCGCTTCACCGGACTCCGTGACCGTCGTCTGGTCGATGGCTGGCGCTACGAAGCGCCGCTCTGTGAGCCGCCATTCCTGACCAAGGTTGACATCTACGGCGCGTTGCGAGCGCACGGCATCCGCCGACCTCGGCTGTACACGCTGGGACTCTCCCACAACAACTGTGGGGGCGGCTGCATCAAGGCTGGTCAGGGCCACTGGGTGCGGGTCTATCACGCGCTGCCGGCGGTGTTCGCGTGGTGGGAAGCCAAGGAGCAGGCGATTCGCGAGTACCTCGGCAAGCCCGTCTCGATCCTGACCGACCGCTCGGGTGACGGCAAGAAGAAGCCGCTGACGCTGGCTGACTTGCGCCAGCGGATCGAACGCGGCGCCCAGGTCGATATGTTCGACGTCGGTGGCTGCGGCTGCTTCTCTGATGATGCACCCGAGGCCGCTTCATGACCCCCGCTGCCCCCGCCCGCACGGGTCGGCCGATGCAGGCCGTCGACCTCGTCTATCGGGATCATCGGTACAGGATCGTTGAGCCGAACCGCGAGAACGGCGCGAGCGTCCGCGCGGCCGGGGATCACGTCATCTGTGCTGGCTGCTTCAAGAAGATCGCCCCGACCACGAAGCGCCTCGCCGATGGCCACGGTCTCGATCCGCACTGCCTCAAGTGCGCCATCAGCACGGGAATGCTGGTCCACATGCCGGCCTGCATCGAGGACGACCAGGCGCAGCTCGAAGAGATCGAGCGCCAGATCCGTGAGCACGCGCAAGGAACCGAGAGCGCCGAATCTCGGGAGCACGACGAAAGGAACGCCGATGCGCGGACCCCCGACCACCGCAGTCCTGATCTTCGATTGCATGCAGATGGTGATGATCCCCGGCTAGTCGGCCCGAACGTCGGCGACCTATGCGAGCGGCGGGGTGCTGACGGTACGGGACTAGCGTCGGCGCCCCGTCTGACATCCGCAGACACGCAGACACCCTGAGCCGTCAGAGCCCAGGGCGTCGAGAGAGGACCGTAGATTGTGACCGACGAACGATCCCCCGCTGAGACCATCGTACCAGACCCGGAAGAGGCGCGGCACTACCCCGCGCTGGGTGCCTTGCGGATTCTCAAGGCGCACCTTGCTAGTTGGTACGACGTCTGGGACCAGGACATCGCGATCGTCGTTACCCTGCCGAATGGCGAGACGATCGATCTGCCGATCGCTGACGACGAGACACGCGACGCCTACCGCCGCAGTTGTGAGCGCGTTGCGGATATGGCCGCGCTGGTCGATGAAGTGAACGCCGCAGCATCGGAGCCACGAGGGTGAGCGCCGAGCGCGTGGGCATGGTCCCTGACTCGGAGCCGCCGGCGCGGGCCATCTGGGGCATCTACATCGGAGCCCCGGCCTACTTCATCGACGGCAAGATGTTCGCCCATACCGTTGGCCCGACCACGGAGCACGTGCTGGTCTACCTGCACGACGATGGCGCTCGCGAGATCACGGGCGAGTTTGTCGCCCCGTCGTTGGCTATCGCGCGGTACTTGATCGAGGAAGAGGCTGCTGCGTGCCTCGCCGAAGAATGTGAGCAAAGCAACCACCTGACGATCACGGGGGCTCGACTCGTTACTGTCGCCCTTCTCGGCGTGGTCTTCGTGGGGTTGCTGCTGCTGCTGATCTTTAGCCCGATGTGGCTACCGCTGGTGGTGCAGCCATGACGCCCGCCCAGGACGCGGCGCGCCTGGCGGGGGCGGTGGTGACTGTCGGGCAGCGCATCTCCGAGCATGGTGCCAAGGTTGCCGCCGGCAAGCTACGCATCACGGTCGCAGCGTATCGCCAGCACGAGGCGAATGGTGAGGCGTGGTGCACAGGACATCAGGACTGGCACAGCCGCACGGCGTTCCACGTACAGGTGAGTCGACCGAATGGCCTCCAGACGCTCTGTCGTCAGGCCAGGAGTGAGCTCGACGCTGAGCGGCGGGTCTACGTGCTGGCCACCGACCACCAGCGGCGCATCGACGGCATCACCTACGCCGGCCCCGCCTTCGCAAGGCGCCGGCACTCTCCTCCGACTCCCGAGGGCGCCGCGTCGGTGACAAGTGTTGGGCCACAGAGTTTGACGATTGGCGAGATTGGGCATGGTCTCGATGACGCCGCCGGCGCTCTATCCCAGCATCTTGTGTCCAGCACCGACGCGGTCCCTTCGGGCCACATCTACCACCCAGCATCCGCCCTGACCGCGCAGCAGTTGCGGCAGGCCGCTGCCACTGCCGATCTGCTCGGCGTCCCCGTGGGCGTGCTTGGGCGGAAGGCGGTGGCATCGTGACGGTACCTACCTGTCGCGCCTGCCCCACGTCGCTCAAGCCGACCCAGGGGGCGTACTGCTCGCTGGCGTGCTGTCGCATGGACAGGCGACCGCTCCCGCGCGCGTGCAGTGCATGCGGCGTCACGTTCTCTCCGCAGCGCACATCGAAGCGCTGCTGCTCGGCAGCCTGCGCCGCTACCTTCGCGGGACGACGACGTCGCCCGTGTCGTGCCTGTGGGGCGGCGTTCATCCCTGAGCCTCGCTGGCGCCGATGCTGCTCGCAGCGTTGCGCGAATGAGCGGAGGGGTCACGGTGAGACGACGCGTTTTCGACTCAGCCGTCGCCTGCGCGAGGTCGTCGCCCTTTTCGCGGCAACCGGTGAGCAGTGGCTCACGATGAGCGACATCGCCATCTGGATCTACGGCGACGACGGCCTACACGAGCGCAGCGCCGTGCGCATAGGCCTGTGCCGCCTCCGGCAGTCCGGCTACCGCATCGAACAGCGGGCCGCGACCTGGGACTGGGGTGCTCGTGGCAGGGTGCTGGCCTACCGCCTGATCTCTGAGCCTGAAGCGGGCGAGCGGAGGGCAGCATGACCGCGTCGACATCGCGCAAGCCTCCAGCCGACCACGTCAAGTTGCCCGAATTGAAGCTCTCGGACTGGAGCCGTCAGCTTCGCTGGTGGAAGCCCGAGGCCGGCATTCCGCGACGCTGCCCGACGTGCAGCGCGCGGCTGATGGTGGACCCGCCACTCTGGGAGCGATGGGGACGGGTGTACTGCGGCATCGACAGCGGCTGTGGGCGCGAGTACGCCTGGGTGTCAGCGGTCGGGTGGAACCTATGACCGCCCGACACGACCTCTGCTACGGGCCGATGAAGCCAGCCCCGGTCCGGCACGCCTTCGGAGACATCTGCCGCGACTCGTCCTGTGCGACGTGCGCCATTTGGCAGCGACCGAACGAGACGCGCGACCAGTGGCAGACCCGGGTCCGCGAGATGTTCGACGCCGCGCCTTTTCAGCATGAACGGGAGAGCGTCGCATGACCGACCGTCCCACCGACCGCCTCTCTCCGGTCGGCAGTCTGACCGCCGACGAGCGCGCCCGTGCCCGGCTGGCCTTCGAGGCGGCGCCCGACCTCATGCAGCGATTCGCAGCGGCCAGCCTCGTCGGCGATTGCGAGATCAAGCTCGACGCCATCGCGGGTGTCATCAGGAGCGTGCGATGTCCCGCTTCCTGACCGTCGCCCTGATCTTCCTGGTGGGGCCGACCGTGGCGTTCCTGGCCCTGGCTGGCGCCGTGTTCCTGACATTCGTCGTGGTGGACAGCGTCGCTGGGAGGATGCCATGACCCGCTGCCCGCGCTGCCAGAGCAACGCCATCCACTCGGAAAACAACTTCGCCTCCTGTCTCATGTGCGGCGAGACGATCCGCGACGAGCCGGACATGCTGACCAAACTCCTGAGCAACACGGCGCCCGAGACTGGCGACGTTCACACGCACTTCGTGAACCGACTTGCCCCGATCGAGGCACCGGCGGCCGTGACGGCTCGGGTGCTGGCCGCCGTGAGAGCGGAGGCCGCGAGATGAAGACCATCACCAGGCGCGATCGGATCGCGATCGAGGACGTCTCGCTGATCCTGCCCGAACTGCTGGCCTGGGTCGACGGTGACCCTGAGACGCGCTGGGATCTTCGCCAGGACTTCGCGGCCATGTACCGCGCCTGCGAGCAGATCCAGCGCCAGAAGGCGGCCTGTGGCTCGTTCGACGAGGCGCGGCTGGCGGCGTTCCCGGAGCTTGAGAACGGGGTACCGATGTGAGTGACGAGACCCGTTATCAGTGGCTCCTGACCCACATCAAGACGTGCCGCGTGTGCGAGTGGCGGAACGAGGACGACTCTTCGAAGCTCTGCGGGCTGGCCGAGACACACTTCCAGACCCTCGAAGCTCTGGACCCGGCCCCAGCCGCCGCCGTGGTGCGGGCGGCCGGCGGGGACATGCTCCCGGGGTTCGAGACGGTCGCCGCGAAGCCGGCAGAGAAGGGCGGGTATCCGACGTGATCGAGCACCCGTGGATTCTCATGACATCCGTGCCGATGGGGTGCTGGTGCCAGCGGTGCGACCAGCGGCTACCGATCGGGGTGCCGGTCGAGATCGGTGAGTACCTAGCAGCCGTCAAGGCATTCATCGAGCGCCACGCAGACTGCTCCGAGCCAGCGGCGGAAGGGGGCTGCCTGTGAGCATCTACGCCACGATGTGGCAGATCAAGGTGCCCGACGAAGCCAATGGCGGCTCGTTCAGCGACGCGTGGTGGGAAGTCTACGCCCAGGGCGTCCCGAACCACATCAACGAGCAGAACGGCTACAGCGGCCCAATCTGGGACGACTGGCTGCCGGCCTTCCAGCACGCTGAGGGCTGCGTTCAGCACGTCAAGGTGTTCTACGACCGGCCCGCCGATAGCGCCGGCGTCGATTGGATCAGGCAGGCCTGCGAGCCCGATCACCCGCAGGCCACACGGGGCGACTACCACGACTGTGACTGCGGCCTCCGCGCCGTGTTCATCTGCGACGAGCTCACCACGAAGGGCACCGAGCGGAACGGCCAGGAGTACGTCAACCCGTTGCTGGTGCTGACAGGCGCCGAGTACCAGACGATCGTCTGGGAAGACTTGCTCATCAGGATCACCGACGCTGTCAGCGAGCGCACCGCCGCCCCGCCCCACCAGGCCGCGAGCGATGCGGCGGGAGGCACTGGACGGTGAATCTCGTCTTTGGCTCTCTCTTTACGGGCTGCGGCGGACTCGATCGAGGATTGGAGCTCGCCGGCCTGACGTGCGCCTTCCAGGTGGAGATCAGTCCCAGTGCACGAACCGTCCTTGAGCACCGCTGGCCGGGCCTGCCGCGCCACGATGACGCCCGCACCTTCCCTCCCTCCGATCCCGACGACTGGCGCTGCAACCTGCTCGTCGGTGGAGATCCCTGCCAGGAGAACAGCCGTGCCCGCGTCACGGTCGGAACGGGAGCGCCGTCGCTCGGTGCTGAATTCCTCCGCATCGTTGACGTCGTTCGCCCTTGGCTTGTTCTCCGCGAGAATCCCACTCGATCCCGTCCCGATGCTCCCTGGCCTTGGCAGCGATTCCGAGACGCGCTCGAATCTCGCGGCTACGCTGTCCTGCCCTTCCGACTCCGTGCCTGTTGCGTTGGCGCTGACCATCAGCGGGACCGGTTGTTCCTGCTTGCTGAAGCATCCGACCCCGTCTGCCAGCCTGTTCGGCTGCAAGGACGTCGAGCGGATGCTGGCCAGGCGGGAGCGCTTGAAGGCGCAGCACGGGAATGGGAACGGTTTTGGGCTGACGCTGGGACAGTGGGCGGCCATCGAGGGAGTCGAACTGACGCCCGAGATGGTGGAACAGATGCTCGGCTTCCCTCCCGGGTGGACCGACTGCGCATGCTCGGTAACGCCGTCCACGTTGACGTCGCCCAAACCATCGGCGAGCACTTGATGCGCGTCTACGGGGCCACAGCATGACCGCCCTCTACGCGCTCCTGACGCTGCTCTCTCGGCTGGCCGCCTGCCGTCGCGCGATCGGGCGAAGTGGGGGAGGTGGAGCGTGAAGCGCTATCGGAATCCAGAATGGGGGCACGATCTCAGGCTCGGCGTGCGCTGCATCTTCTGGGCATTCGTCCCGCGCGTCTACTGGACTCGGATGTCGTTCGAGGTCGCCGTAGGGCCGTGGACATTCGTCCACTGGCGCGGCGGCCAGGATCGATGGAGGATCGGGCTGTGACCCCCTCAGTCCTCCGTGGGCGCCGAGGGCGGGGCTCAGTGCTCGGCCGGCTTGTTCTTCGGCCTACCGGGACGCCTGCGAGTCTTCTTGTATCGCTCCCAGACGTCGAGCGGAATGGCATGCAGAGGCCCAATCTTGTCCGTACGTTCGATCTGGCCGAGTTGGATCGCTTTCCAGATGGCCCAGGTCGATACGCCGAGCTCGGCCGCCGCTTCCTTCACAAGCACGTAGTCTCGCTCCACGGGGCAGAGGGTACTGAAAACCCAAGCCCGATAATAGATTATAGCGCTGGACAGTTGATCTTTGTTCCTCGTATAATTCTCCAGTCACATGGAGAGTTTAGGGGGCAGCCTGTGGCGGCAACGAAGCCGGTAGAGCCGAAGATCGGGAAGGGACTCCGGTTCCGCATCCTCGCCCGGGATCATTTTCGATGCGTCTACTGCGGCGCCAGCGCTCATGACGGAGCGCGCCTGCACGTCGATCACGTCAGGCCTCGATCCCAGGGCGGCACGAACGATCCATCGAACTTAGTTACTGCCTGCTCGGACTGCAACCTGGGCAAGAGCGACACGACGCAGTGGAGTGAATCATGACGACGACCGCATTGGCACAGCGACAGGACATCCTGCCAGACGCGCAAAGCTGGAAGACGATGATGGAGATGGCCCGCGAGCTGGTCGCCTCGGGGTTGCTCCCGAAGGGGATCGACAAGCCGGCAGCCGCGTTGGCAGTGATCCAGAAGGGGCGCGAGATCGGGATTCCGCCGATGTACGCGCTGTCCAACATCGGAATCATCAACGGCCGGCCGGTTGTTGGCGCCGAGGTCATGCTGGCGATGGTCTACCGTGACCACGGCGACCAGGCGATCCAGTTCGTGGAGACCAGCGCCCAGCGCTGCGCGGTCAGCTACAAGCGGAAGTCCTGGCCCCAGGCACGGGCCTTCGAGTGGACGATGGAGAACGCCGAGCAGGCCGGGTTACTGGGCAAGGGCGGCCCCTGGAAGCAGTACCCGGCAGCCATGTTGCGAGCTCGCTGCATCAGCGCCGTGGCCCGCCTCGCGTTCCCCGACTCGCTGGGCGGCATGTACACCCCCGAGGAGCTCGGCGCCGAGGTCACGGTGACGGACGACGGTGAGATCGAGGTCGTCCCACAGGCCGCTCCGATCCGAGCGATCAGGCCAGAGATAGGGGACGTGACCCCTCCTCCGCCTCAGCCGGCAGGCGCCGAGTTCCGCCAGAAGTGGGACCAACAGTGGTCCGTTGGTATCGCGGCAGCGACGGCAGCCGGACTTGGCGAGCCACAGGCACCGCCGGCGAATGCCTCGGAAGTGGCGCTGAAGAAAGCGGCTCGTGAGCTTTCCGATGAGATACAGGCGCGCAGAGCGCTGAATGCCGAGATCGTCGAGAAGATCGCTCAGGTTCGGGCGACACACGGCGCCAACGCGGTGAGCGACTTTGACCCCGTCACGGAGGCCAGCGAGACCGTCCACCAGATGCTCGCCACGCTCAACGAGATGCTCGCCGAGCCTGAAGCCAAAGACGCGGAAGCCTTCTAGTCGGAGCGCCACACCATGAGGACGGTCTACCAGATCAGGGACATGCTCGGTGAGACCATCGCCGAGCATGTGGCGGTGCGCTGGCCCGGCGGTCAGAAGCGGATGTACTGGCAGGTGCCCGGGTGCGACGCCAGGGACGGCCTGATGGGCTTATCCACGCCCGATCTGCCGCTGTACGGCGCCGAGCGCATCCCGTCGCTCACGATTGGGGAGACCGTCATCCTCACCGAGGGCGAGAAGGCCCGCGACGCGCTGTGGGCGCTGGGATTCGATGCGCTGGGCACCGTGACGGGCGCCTCGGCCACGCCCGGTGAGGACGCCCTGTCGGTGCTGCTGCCGTTCGACGTGGTGCTCTGGCCCGACCACGACCGCGAGGGTCACCAGCACATGAACCGGATCGCCTGGGAGCTCCATCGGCTCGGTGGGCACCTGCCTAGAGCCATCGTTCCCGAGTGGGTGGGCGAGGACGGGACGATCAGGCATGGGCTGCTGAAGAAGGGCTTCGATGCGGCCGACCTGTCTCCGAAGACGGATCGCGCCGGCATCGTCTCCGATCTGCTTCAGTCTGCCCGACCCTGGCGGCTGCATCCCGAACCGACGAGGCCGAAACTGGTGCGGCCTACATATGACCGCGCGCGCGATGACGAGCGGGTGGGGACTGCCAGGACGCATCTGCTCAGGGTCGTTGAGGAGCGGCTGGGGCCACCGAAGGAGGTTCGTCAGGGCACGCCGTGGTGGTGCTGCCCGTTCCACGCCGACCGCTCGCCCAGCTTCAAGGTGGACCCGCGCCAACCCTTCTATAAGTGCTTCGGGTGTGACGCTCGGGGCGATGTGTTCACCTTCCTGCAAGCGCTCGATGGCGTCGCGTTCAAGGACGCGCTGTCGGAGCTCGCACCAGCCGCCGGCATCGGCGGCATCCCGAGGTTCGGCGCGTGATGGCTGTCGCCAAAGAACCAGCACCATCAGGTGATTCCTTCGAGGCGCACGGGCTCGGTTGGCGCGCCGTCATGCTGGACCGTACGTGTCGCATCACGGTGCGACGCCTGCGTCGGGACGGCGGCAGCCTCAAGGGCTACGTGGACGTCGAATACAAGGCACCAGGGCGCGGGACGCCGCGCGAGCGGCTTGCGGGCGAGGTGCTGAACTTATCGTCCGGCCGCGACCGCGCGGGATTCGCCAATCGGTTGCTGGAGCGAAAGCCGAGCATCGAGTGGCGCAACATCGTCGATGCGTTCTGCGTCGAGGTCGAGAGGCGCGACGATGAGGCCGAGCCCGCCGTCCTGATCGGCAACCTGCCGGCGCCCATCGACGGCGGGTGGCTCGTCGATGGGCTGCTGGAGCGCAACCAGAACAACGAGATCCACGGCGACGGATCGGTGGGGAAATCGTGGCTCGGCCTGGCGCTGGCTGTCAGCGTGACGACGGGCATCGAGATCCTGCCCGGCTACCGCCCCCACCAGCGCGGCCCCGTGCTGTACCTGGACTGGGAGACGGATCAGGACACCCTGAATGCCCGCGTCCAGCAGATAGCTAGAGGGGCCGGCATCACCTATCCCGACATCTGGTACCTGCGGATGGACGGGCCGCTCTCGGATGCCGTCGAGCGGGTGCTGGCGCTCTGCCAGGAGAACGGGATCATCCTGATCGTCGTGGACTCGATCGAGGCCGCGATGGCGGGCTCGATCTCGGCCGGCGCCCCGTCCAACGAGGGTCCGTCGAGGATGAATCGGGCGCTCCGCCGCATCGGCCTGACGGCGTTCCTGATCGACCACATCAGCTCAGAGCAGGCTCAGTCCGAGAAGATCGCCACCAAGGCGTACGGGTCGATCTTCAAGCGCAACTGGATACGGCGGTCGTTCCATCTGAAACAGACCCACGAGCCTGCCGCCGATGGTTTCCGCCACCTGGGCCTGTTCATCGCCAAGGTCAACAACGGCAAGGAGCCTCCCCCGGTCGGATTGCGCTGGGAGGTCAACGACGAGGTCTGCCGCTGGGATCGCGAAGAGATGGACGACCCCGAGCTTGAGCAGGCGCTGCCCCTGGTGGACCGGATCGCGGGCTACATTAGGCGGGAGGGACCGTCCCAGCTCTCGGCGATTGTCGAGGCGATGGCGCCGGCCAAGCGGACCACCGTGACATCGACGCTCCAGCGCCAGACCAAGCGGTTCTACAAGGACGGGCGCGGGTTGTGGGACGTGTTGGTCGAGCCGCCGGCACCCGCCGAAGACGCCGATTACGGCGACCCCGATCCGCTGCCGTGGCCCGACGCAGGTGACGCAGATGCGTGACGCACGCCGTGACGCATGCGTCAAGTGCGTCAGACGCATGCGTCGTAAACGGGAGATTTCTGCGCAAATCGTGACGCATGCGTCGTTCTGCGACGCAGGTGCGTCATATCGAGTCAGCGTGACGCATGCGTCGGCTTTTGGGTGCCTTTTACTGGCTGGAGAGGCACTTCTAAGTACGAAGAAGGTAACTCATTCTTCTACCGGGTCTACGGGAGTGATTCGATGAGCCGACCGAAAGGCATCTGGCAGGGCATCACACCGGCCCAGGGCTGGCGAGCCGTGTTCGTGACCGATGACGGATTGCTACGGGCCGAGCCGATGGCATTCTGGGCCTGGGTGCGCCGAGACTACGGTGACGAGACCGAAGATGTCGGAGAGGGCGTGCTGGCCCGGGATTCGGTCCATGAGGTCAGCGCCGCCGAGGATGAGGAGTACTTCGTTGGCTACCTCCACGAATCGGAGGACATCGAGGTCTGGCGCGAGACATCGGGGCACGTCTTGAAGGCGGTGAAGCGGGAGCAGGAGCGCGTTCGCCAGATCCGTGAGCAGAAGCAAACGGAGCGCGCTCGATGAGCGCGGAGCTCGCGCTTAGGACCGGCCTGCCGGGCACACGGACGGAGATGAGCTATCAGCCGCCGGCTGACCTGACCTTCGAGGAGTGGTGCTCGGCGATGGAGACGCTCCAGACGATGGACCGATCGGTGAAATGGTGGATCGGCGACCTGATCCTGTTCGGGGAGGCCGCCTACGGCGGGGATGCCTCTCAGGCGTTCCCTGACGCGTTTTCGGGGTCGCCGTTCGCCGAATCGACCCTGAGAGCGGCAGCGTGGGTGTCGGCGGCGTTTCCGCGCGGAACACGCGTTGAGCAGTTGACGTGGACGCACCATCGGGTTGTGGCGGAATTACCCCCAATCGAGGCAAGGCGACTGCTCATGGCCGCGCTCGCGCCTGTCGTTCAAGGGGAACCGCCCCTTTCGACACGTGACCTGATCGCGCTCAGGGACCGTCGCAAGGAGGACTTGCGGGGCCGCGCCGAGACCGCCGATGGCGAGCCCGTCGAGACGGCGGAGCTGTCCTGGGCACCGTCGCTGGATGATCTCACCGATGATGCTCGCCGATCGCTGGAATCCCGTGCACCGACAGGACGGCTGCGCTCGACGTTCATCGCCGCTGCACTGTGGGCGTTTCAGTGGGCCGGCGCGCAGGACTGCTTCAAGCCCGGCCACTTCGAGCCAGACGCCCAGTCCCCATCCACCGCCACAGCGAGCGCGGCGGATGGGCGGGTGAGAGGGGAGACAAGCGGTGACTGACTGGAAAGAGCGCTACGGCTGGGGCGCACGCTGGCTGCGCCAGTGCGGCAAGGAAGTCAGCGAGGACGGCGCACGCGTGGCCGAGCTCGTGGATTGGGCCTGGGAGGGGATCTACCACTGTGACGGCGCGAAGCGCGCGGCCTGGAATGGTGATCGCGTGGCGATTGTGGTCCGGGCCCCGAACTTCGCGAGCAGCCTGTGTACGTTCGACGGGTCGCTGCTGACGAAGCTGGTGATCGGCGCTCACGACCACGCTATTCGGATCGGCATCTCGGCGGTCAACCCGACCCACATCAAACTCGACTTCTGGCCTCGGGCTCGGAACGCACACCCGTTCAGTAGCCACCCAACGATGGAAGAGCGACTGACGAAGTGGGAACGGCCCTTCGTCTTCGAGGATGCTGCCGAAGCGGAGCCAGTGGCGTGACCGCCCGCCACGGCCCGGCCTCGGTGGGCGGGGAGCCGCCGGCGCCGCTCACGCGGATCGCCACGGGCAGCAGCGCCGAGATGGTCGCTCGGCTGCTGGCTGTCTCGTTCCCGGGCGCTGAGACGGTGCTTGATGCGACCTGGGGCCGGGGTAAGTTCTGGGACGGCTCGGATCGCCACGTCGTGGGCTGCGACATTAGCCCTCACGGCAAGCCGGCAGTCGTGGCCGACTTCACGCGGCTGCCGTTCGCTGACGGGTCGTTCTCGGTGGTTGTGTTCGACCCACCCTACCTGTCGAACACCTCGAAGAAGGGCACGTCGCTGGTTGGTAAGCGGTTCGGGTCATATCGCACGGAGCCAGAGGCGCGGGCCTCGATTCAGGCCGGCGCTCGTGAGGCGTGGCGGGTAGCCAGGGTCGGCGTGATCGTGAAGGTGATGGACCAGATTCACGCATCCAGGCTCGTCCGGATGAACCAGTGGGTCGAGGAGGTCATCCCCGTCGATCTGTACGACCTGGCGTATCTGGTGAGCAAGTCGAAGCCGGAAGACCCGAAGTGGCAGAAGCACGGGCCGCCGCTGAGCGTGCGGTCGAACTGCACATCGTGGCTCGTGTTCAGGCATGACGGACCGATCCATAAGCGCCGGCAGCACGCGGTGGGGCCGGCGCGGCAGGGTGGGTTCTGGGAGACGGAAGGGGTGGCGGGGTAGATGGACGTGAAGCGAATTGGCAGGTTGCTCCTGGCGTTCGGGCTGGCAGGCGTCGCGGCGTTCGCCGCCTGGTCGTACGTCACGATGCCGTACACGCTCGTGACGACCACATCGACATCGACGCGCGCCCAGCCGGACGGTGCGGGGGTGTTCGCGCTCGCCTTCATCTTCGCTGCTTTGGCGATCGTCGCGGCGTTCTCGGGGGATTGGGAATGACCGCCTCTCCCCGCGCGACCGACGACGGGCCCGATGGGGTGCTGGCCGCCGAGTTGAATCGCGAGTCGCCGCTGGTCGATCTGTTCCGCCAGATCCGCGAGGTGTTCGCTGTCGAGACGCCGTGTCCGGGCGATCACAGCCGGGATGGTCGGTTCATCGACCGTGACGACATCTTCGATGAGTTGATGACGAAGCACGGTCTGCCGGACGACTGGAATCACGAGCGTCTGTACCGGGAGAACACCGATCTCTGGCGGAAGATCTACGACGAGATGGACGCGGTCTGGGTCAAACGTAGCGAGTGCAAATTGACCATCCCCGTGTACGAAGAGTGGGATGGCGACGGCGAATACCGCTCCTGGTGCTACCCGGTGGCCGATGGTCCGTGCGCTGATGCGCTGTCGCTAAATGAGAACGAGTGGCAGGGCGAGTTCTGGGCCGCGCACTTCACGCAGGAGCGGCTCAGGAAGGATGTCGAGAAGATCCTGACCGGCCAGGAGGCGTTGACGCTCGACGCCGCCACGGCGCCCGACTGCGCCGGGGATGGGGGCTGACGATGGCCACGATGCTGGACAGGTTCTTGTGGAATGAGCCGCGACCTGCGCGGGCTGGGGAGATCTGCGAGCGGTGCGGGAAGGCGCCACGGTCCGTCGAGGTGCTCGATGGCAAGGTGTACGACCCCGACTGTGCTCGCGCCGTGGAGCGCGATCGTCGCGAGGGGCGCTCCTGATGCCGTGTTCGCACTGGCGGCCTCTGGTCTTTCGCTCCTGGTGGCGAGCGTTGCTCGATGCGGTGTTCGGGTGGGGGTGAGTGTGGGTGACATGCGGGTGCAGATCGGCGTTCGGGACGCCTGCCCAAAGTGCGACACCAAGCCGGTGGAGACGGCTTACTGCACCGGTGGGTGGTGGTGGCAACGGGTCGGAGGATGCCCTTGCGGCGGGCGCCCGGTGCCTAACGGCATGTTCGATGTCGCGGAGCACCTGTCGATGCGGTGCACATGGTGCGGTTACCGCTGGTGGCGACACACGACTGACCGGGCGGCCCTGCGCTGCCGCGTCGAGACGGGGGAGCACGATGGATGAGCGGCCACAGGCTGCACACATCCGCGCCGTGAAGGCGTCGGTCGCACACGAATCGACTCACGCGCTGGGGTGGAAGATCCCGTGCGAGCCGTGTCGGGATCTGCGGGAGACGGAAGACCGCGCTCTCGACGCGTGCAGGGGTAGCCGCTAGTGGCCAGGGCGCGCGGCGACGGGATGCGGGCTGTACGGCCCGTACGGGCACGACAGACGGTCGATAGTCGAAAAACGACTGTAGACACGCCTACGCCGATTCAGACGGGCTCTCGTCAATCCTCTGGTCGATGGGAGCTTTGGTTCCCCGCGCGCCTGGGGCCGCCACGGAAAGCTACGGTGACGATCGCCGGCCAGAAGATCAAGACGAAGCGGCAGCGCTTGGAGCTTCCGCCGACGAAGAACACGCGGGACGGGAACGAGTTCACCCACAACGGCTGGGTTCAGGAGTGGCGAACGGCAGCCAAAGAGGCAGCCAGTATGGCGCATCGGATCCCACCGCTCGGGCGCATCCGCATCTCAGCAGTGGTTTACCGATCGCGGATCGGGATCGCCGACGCGGAGAACGATCATGCACGGCTCGCACCGCTTCAGGATGGGATCGTGGACGCCGGCGTCATCCCGAAGGACACGTATCGCTTCTGTGAGCGCGGCGATGTTCGGGAAGAACGGGCCGGCGCCGATGGCCCTGGCGTGCTGCTGATCGTAGAGGCGTTGAGCCCGCCCACCGCAGCGCGGGCCACGGACGGGGCGGGGGAGGAAAGTTGATGCGGTGTTTCTTCTGTGTGATGCGTGAGGAGCCCGTGTCGGAGGGTAAGTACGCTCTTGACCCCGCCGACTTGTGTCCGAGGCATCTGGAGATGTCGGGTATCCCTGCCTATGAGCGGTCGCATCCTGACGGAGTCTGCACTGAGACGTGTGGATGCATGACGCTGGATGCTCTGATTGCCGTCAAACTCAGGCGCCTGGTCCTGCTCACTCACGCCGATGGCGCCTGAGTTTGACGAGCCGCTTGGTGAGCCAGCAACGCATGAGATGCTCGCTGCCTCGTTCCGCGCACGAAGGCAGTTCAACGTGACGCTCTACGACACCATGGCCCCGGTCATCGTGCAGCGTCGGGACAACTGGTCACGGGAGACGGTCCGCTCGCTTCGGCGGAAGGTCAGGAACCTCAAGGCCGAGTTGTCGAGACAGGCGATGGGGACCCCTTACGGGCAGGGGCGTCTCGGGAAATGGCGCCAACAGGCCGTCGTCGCCCTGGCTCGTGTGACCCGCCTGGAGGCCGCGACGATACGTCAGGCCGAAGAGTTGGCGTGGTACCGGCATCGATTGGAGACGATTGCCGATCTTGCAAGCATGCATCTTGAGCAGCCGGACCGGTGGGGAGGCCTCACACACGGGTTGCTGGGGATACGTGATATGGCCCGACACACCCTGGAGCAGCCGCTGTTTCCGCTGAAGAAACTGCCGGCCACGGTGATCGAGCACGCCGCCCAGGGCCCAGGGGAGGGGTGAGATGGCTGAGATGGTTGCCTGCCGATTCTGTGACGGGAAGGGGCAAGTGTCGGCCGACGCCTGTGAAGAGATTGTGAACGGTCGCCCCTGTCGCAATCGGATCGTCAACGATCCGTCGTACTTCGAGCTGTTCCCTGAGCGAAGGCACTTACGCTCGTTCTGCGGCATGCATCGGAATGCTCGGGCGAGGGCGGAATTCCCATTGCAAGAGTCACAGTCATGACCGGCGCCCCACGCCCGCTCTCCGACGAGCCATACATGGAGCACAAAGAGTCGCAGGAGATGCCTGGCTGGTGTGGCTGTTGCTTCACCCGCTGGCCGTGTTCGTTCGCAGAGATGGCTGAGGAAGTGGACCGCCTATCAGCCGCGCTGGAGGCGGTGACTGGGGAGCGGGACCAGTGGAAGGCGGCCTACTTTGCCGAGACTGAGGGCGTGCTGATCGACCCCGTTGCCACGCTCGTGAAGGAAGGCGTCAGGCTCAAGCAGGAGCTCGCCGGGGCGCGGGAGGCGCTGGAGACGTTCGCCGATCTTGCCCAACTCGTGTTCGACCGCATCACAAACGGCGTGACCAACAACGAGCGATACCTGATGAAGGACGCGGCTAGGATCGCGATGGACCAGTACCGGGCACTGGCGCCGGCAGCCGATGCGCCGGGGGCGGGGGATGGGAGGTGAGTCAGAACACGATGCGCGTCTGCCAGTCGTGCCGAGCCCCGGTCGTGGCCATCGACCACGGCCGTCCGTACCCGCTGGCCGGCGTCGTCGTGCTCTGCTTCGAGCCGATGAAGGTACAGTGCCACTGCGGCGCAGTGAGCGAGTGGAAGCAGGAGGTGGTCGGTGGCAGACGAGGATGACCATGATGAGCTTACGGATGAAGAGGCCTTGGAGTTGACGGTGGAGCACATCGAGGAGCGTCGCGACCAGCTTGCACGGTCGCTCGCTGAGCGGCTCGGACTCGATCTGCGGCGCGATGGTGACAGGTCGTCCTGACTCTGGTACACTGACGCCAAGCGAATAGCGCTGCCTGGGGTACCGGGCGCGCAGTGTGACCGATGGGATAGCCGTCGTGGCCCGAAAGGGGCTGCGGCGGCTTTTCTGCGTTTCTGGAGGTCTCACCGTGGCGATGTGCAAGAAGTGCGGCAAGAACCACTCTGGCAAGTGCGGGAAGTAGCGCCGATCTTGATTCGGCCGGAATTCAAGTAGGGATTCAAGTTGGCGGCGAACGGACATGGCGGGGCGCGCGGTGGGGCTGGGCGGAAGCCCGGTGAGTTGAAGTCGCTGCTCGACACGCCGATCCGCGAGGCTGAGAAGCGGATCGTTGATCGCCTCCCTCACCTACTGGCGAACCTGTTCGTCCTGGCCGATGGCGTGATGGTCGAGGGCGACATCCCTGGCGAGGACGGAGAGCCCTCCGTGTACAGAAAGCCCCCCGACCGCCAGGCAAACGAGTACCTCATCAACCGCGTGATGGGTAAGCCGACCGAGAAGACCGAGGCCGATGTGCAGGTGTCTGGCGGCGTGACGATCTACCTCCCTGATCGGAAGGTCGGTTGATGGCTGTCGCATCGGCGCCGCCACGCCTCGTCTATCGCCCCCAATCGAAGCAGGAGCCGTGGCACGCTTGCCCTGCTTTCGAGTCCGGCTTCGGCGGCACCAAAGGCCCTGGTAAGACGCTGGCGATGCTGATGGAAGCCACGCGCGGCGTTGGGCACTCGCGCTACCGGGCGATCATCTTCCGCCGCACGTACAAGCGCCTCCAGGAAGTCATGGACCGGGCCTGGGAGTGGTTCCCGCCGCTGGGAGCCAAGTGGAACGGCGACCACGCCCGATGGACGTTCCCGTCCGGTGCGATGATCTCGATGCGCCACTGCGAGAACGAAGAGGACAAGCGGATCTACCACGGCCATGAGTATCACTTCATGGCGTTCGATCAGCTCGAAGAGTTCTCCGAGACGCAGTACACGTTCCTGATGGCGCAGTGTCGGTCGTCGGTGCCCGAGATCAAACCATACCTGCGTACCACGTTCAACCCAGGCGGCATCGGCCACGCCTGGGTCAAAGAGCGGTTCCTGTCGCGCGGTACCCGAGACTGCGCGCCGTGGACACCACGGAACGAGCAGGGCGACCCGCTGCCGACGCGCTGCTTCCACTTCTCGAACATCTACGACAACCAGATTCTGCTTGACGCCGACCCGCAGTACATGATGGTGCTCAACAGCTTACCGGAGCAGGATCGGCGAGCACTGCGTGACGGTGACTGGGACGTGTTCGCCGGCCAGGTGCTCACCGAGTGGCGCCGCGAGAAGCACGTCATTGATCCGATCCCGCTTGACAAGGACTGGCAGCGGGTACGGATGACGGACTACGGCTCTGCTCGGCCGTTCGTCACGCTATGGGCCGCGCTCGACAAGAGCGTGCCCCGGGTCTACATCTACCGCGAGATCAGCCAGCCCGGCCTGCTTGCCTCGCAGCAAGCGCAGGCTGTGGTCAGTCTGACGGGCGAGGACGAGAAGATCAGGCTGCATGTTGCGGACCCTGCTATGTGGATCAAGTCGCCTGACTCTGGCAAGTCGATCGCGCAGATCTACTTCGAGAACGGCGTCACGCTCACGCACGCCAACAACGATCGCCTGAACGGGCTGGCCCGAGTTCGTGAGTACCTGAAAGATGCGCCGGACGGTCGTCCGCATCTCCAGGTGTTCTCGTCGTGCATCCAGCTCATCAAGAACCTGCCATCCCTGGTCTACGACGCTCACAAGGTTGAGGACGTCGATACGGATGGCCCGGATGACGAGTACGACGCGCTCCGCTACGGCCTGATGGCGATGGAGTCGATCCCAGACTTCTCGGCGCTCGCCACATCTATGCCCCTCGGCTTTAGCACTGGTGCGACGAACGGCCGGCCGACGCAGCCGACACCCGTGCCCGACTTCACCGGCCTGAACGGTAAGAGCGATAAGGATGCCCGGCTCGCTGCGCTGTTCGGCGAGTGGCAGTCGACGGGGGTGCGGTGATGTACGACCAGATCCACCGCCTGCTGGCTGAGGTGCGTCCTATCGCGGCGCGGACCCGCACATCGGTGAATACGTGGTTTGAACACTATGACCGGCAATCTGGGGTGGTGAGCCTTCGTTTACAGGCGCGCTTCCACTGCGAGAGCGGGCGCCGGGAGTATGCAACTGACCCGCGCTGTCGGCGAGTTCCTGGTCGTCTCGACGATGCTCCGGATCGAATACTAGTGGCGTTGCAAGCGCACGAACAGGCTCACGAAGCCTGGGCAGTATCCGCCTCGGGGTTCGTCTGCCTACTGTGTGATCGCCCCGATATCCACATGCATGCGGTGCCCGTAGGACAGAGGCCGTCGTGGTGATGCCGACGCCCGAAGAGATTAGGAAGCGACTCGCGCTGGCCGAGAGCGACGCCTGGGCCGGGGACACCTCCTGGATCGCGGAGTTGTTCGGCGTCCTCAATGCCGTACTCCCGGACCTTGTCGCGCCGCCACCTACGGGACTTCCGCCGACCGATTGGGCGAGGTGGACCTGTGACCGATGCGGCACCAGCGCCATGTTCTCGAAGAAGGGCGCCACTCCAGCGCAGCAACTGGCCGAGGATGCGCTGGTCTCTCATCTTGCCCAGCACGGGGTCAGGTAGATGCGACCACCGCCGAAGATGACGATCCCCCACGCGGGCGAGATGACGTATGTCGTATTCCCGCGCTTCGCTCGTGAGATGAACGAGGTTACTACGTGGATAGCTGAAACTGTCGCGATGGCTCAGGACGCCGAGTTGATGAAGCCCGAGACGTGGGACTTCGAGAACGCCGAGCGGCATGCGCCGGCGCAGCGGGACAACCCGATGGGACTGTGCGGCCAACTGTGGGGGCCAAAAGCCTGCCCCGACTGCACCCCTGAACAACCTTGCCAAAGAGTCAGGCGGTTGACGGGTGCGTAGGCGCGACGTGGTGAACTACTGGGCGTGGTTCTTCAACTACCGCGCTGACGCCGAGCGACTGCGGCAGGTGTGGCGATCGGGACTGGTGACCTGGGACCAGTTCCTGGAGATCATGAGCGACTGATGGCTGGCATGAATCGACGCAGCTTCCTGAAGGTGTTGGGCGGCACGGGCCTGTCGATCGTGGCCGCGCCGCTGTTCATCCCGTCCGAGCGGCTGGACTTCGGCGTGCCGCGCGGCCCCATCGCGCTGCCCACCGAGGAGGAAGTCGCCGAGATCCTGGCAGTCTCTGAACAGCCCCTCACCATTGGGACGTGGTCGTACACGGCGTTCGCGGTCGATACGGCATCGGCGGCCGACTTCATCCCCGAGATCTGGTCGAAGTACGCCAAGGGGATGGCCGGGCAGGATCTCGTTTTCTCGAAGCTGATGGCCAAGTCGAACATCCGAGATCTGATCTGGCACGGCGCATCGGTTCGGTTACCTGCGGTGTCGCGGAAGGCCCTCGCCTGATGGCCGAGTACGGGCAGGGCATGGTCAGGCCGGGCGCGTGGTCATTGGGCGGCACGCTGGTGCGCTCTTCGGAAGTACCGGCGCTGGTGGCAACGCCGGCATCTCCGAAGATCACTGATCCGTGTGATGAGCGGTATATCCCAGAAATCTGGTCGCGCCGCGCCATCGAGGCGCGAGAGCAACAGTTGCAGTGGCAACGTCTGACGGCCGCGACTGGAACGTACGCGCCGGTGGCCGTGCTGTACAGCACGAGTGGGTCGCCGCTCACCCCATCGTGGGGAGTGAGTACTCAGGGTGCGTCGTGTGTCTCTTGGGGGACCAGCACGCACGCCGGGATGTGGGTTGCTCCGCTCCGCCAGACCGCTCCATTCTGCCAACTCTGTACCCGAGAAGGCGTCCATATCCACTCTGTGCCGAATACTGGCCGTCCGGGGAAGTGGTGATGGCTGAGTACACCAACCGCCACAACATCGTGGGCGAAGCGATCCCCGAGCTGTTCACGAAGCACAACGGCCGGTACACGGGCTCGCACGGTCGGATCTCCGATGCCCGCTCGCTCCTGATCGGCGAGATGAAGGCGCCTTTGCCGGACGTGCTGGCCAAGCGCGAGGACTGCGAGGCGTTCCGCGTCGACACTGCCCAGAAGTACACCAGCGTGATGCAGCTCCTGAACAAACTGGCCGGCACGGAAACCAAGGACGAGCCAGAGTTGAAGCGGCCGAAGCTCGGTACGTCCGACCTCCACGAGCGCAACTCGTCGCGCATCGAGCGGTTCAGCAACCCGTCCGTCTCGCGCTCGCTCTCGCATCGCGACCTGACCGAATTGGCACTGGTCGAGGCCGAAGGCTGCGCCATCGAGGTGCCTGAGGTGGCGCGCTTTGCGCGGGTGCCGGGCCACTACTACGAGGACGACAAGGCCGAGCGGATCAAGCCGGAGTTCCGTCGCAACGCGCAGGGCCACGAGTACCAGGACGCGCTCGACACGGCGAAGGACGAGCAGGGCGACGACTTCGATGAAGAGAAGTTTGACGCGGACTTCGGCACCGACGAGAAGCAGAGTCGTCGAGCGTACGACCGCCACGTCAAGGCGCTCCGAGCCCGCAACTTCCCCTCTGACACGCAACTGCTGTCTCGTCTCCAGTACGTCCCGATCAACCCGCTCATCAAGGGCCCCGACGTCACGGTCGACGGGATCATTTCGCGGACGCGCATGGCTCCCTCTGACGCGATGCGCCGCAACTACATCATCGACGGCCTACACGATCATCTGGAGCCGAAGGACACGACCGAAGGCGACATGGAGACCGGCGACCTCTGGCTGTACCAGGCGTGGCTGACCGACCAGGACGCGGACGGCAACCTGTACCCCTACGTGGCCTATTCACTCGCGGGCAAGCACACCCGCGTCGAGCGGCCGGGCTTCGAGGACGCGGCTGTCATCGACCTGTACAAGCAGTGCGGCCTCCGCACGCTGCCCGTCGTGCCGTTCTACGGCTGGCGCTGGTTCAGCACCGACCCGGATAAGCGGGCGATGCCGTACACGTTCCCGTTTGGGCGATCATGGCTTGCGGGCGACGCGTTCCTGACGGGCAAGGCGTACGCCGGCTGGTCCGAGGGCATGCTCGCCTGGTTCATGCAGATGCCAGACTCCGTTCGCGACACCGCCATGCAGCAGGCGTGGATGGAGTTCGTCAAGCAGAACCCGCTCACCATCGAGCCCTTCAAGATCACCCCAGTCTGGGGGACGATGATCCCGGCCCAACACCCAGGATCTGGCCGCGACGTCAACGAGATGATCGGGGCGCTCAACGGGTCGAACAGCCAGGATCTGGTCTCGCCGCTGGCCCGTGGTGGCGGTGACGCGGGCTCGGCGATCGAGCGCAGCGTGGTCTCGGCCGATACGCTGGCTGGGGTGTCCGACATCCGTCGATCGGTGCTCAACGTCTGGCGCCGGGTGGGGGAACTGAAGCTTGAGGTCTGCTGCGGGGTCTCCAGGAAGACCGGCAAGAACGTGGTGGTGCTCGGCAATCCCGAGACGCCATCGGACGGCGGCAGCGTCACCCGCGCGCTGATCGAATTGGACCCGCGTTGGCTCGGCCCCGAGGGCGAGGAGTCGTTCGACCTCGAAGCCTCCTATCCTCAGAATCTCGGCGACGACCTGGCTGCCAAGGCGCAGTTGTTCGGGTTCTGGGAGAAGGACGCCATCACGGACGAGGACTGGTGCCAGGCGATTGGGGTCAAAGACCCTGACCGCTACATGGCGCAATTGCTTTACCAGCGGTGGAAGAAGACGCCGCCTGCGCTCCAGATCATCATGAAGGACGCCGCCGAATACCTCGGGGACAAGGAATTGGTCGCGCTGTTCGGGGCGCAGCAGTCCGGCGCGGCCGGTCAGCAGGGCGAGCCGATCGGCATGACGGCCGGGCTGAATCCGCCGATGGGCGGGAGCTCGGACCCCGGCGCCCAGGCGGCCACGGGGATGCAGAACCCGGCCAACTCGCAGTACGCGGCCATCGCGGCGGCCGGGCGTCAGGCGTCAGTCGGCGGGTTGCAGCAGCCAGTGCAGGGAGCGCCGGTCTGATGCCTGACGCAGCCGCTCCGCGCGACATCATGGCCGAGACGATGGTCCAGGGTCGGAAGAGTCTGGTTCCGCACCTTGCCGAGATGCTGAAGCGTGACGCTATTGCTGAGGTGCCGCCTGACGAGGAGCGGCGACGATTCTGGGAGCGGGCTAAGACGCCAGCGCAAGAGGCCCAGATGTGGCAGCAGGAGATGCAGCAGCGCGGGCTTACGGAGCTCACGCCCGAGTTGGCGCTGGACATCGGCTTGAAGATCAGCCAGCAGGTCTATCCCGATCGCTGGGATATGTCCACGGGCGAGGGGCGCACCACGCAGGCGGACATTGCGAACTGGGCCATGAAGCACACCCGTGCTGGACCACCGAAAGCGATGCAGAAGGGGGAGCAGGATGTCACGCAAGCGGCGCGGGGCGAGCAGAGCTATCAAGGTGGCACGTCCGCCCCAGAACAAGACGGACAGCCCGTGGTATCGCAAGGCATGGGGCAGCCGGCCGGACTCCAAGCGCCGGCGGCAGGCTGAGGCGGCGTGATGATCGCGTGGCCGATGTGCCCGAGTTGTCGCATGCTGCACCCGATCAAGATGGCCGGCGCTGAGCAGCAGTGGGGCATCCGGTGCATGTGCGGGTACGGCTTCGCGGTGACGCTGCGCGTGAACAGGAGAGGGGTGGTCGGCCGTGATTGATCCGGGCTACTGGGCGAACATGCGCCCCTTCACCACCGATCCTAGCGTCGGCGTGCCGCCGGCTTATGACACGCGCGGATCGCAGGGTGCCACGGGCGTGCCCGATCAAAGCGCGGCTGCCCAGCAGAACCCGTACGACTGGACGCAGGCGTTCGTCGAGCAAGAGCGCCAGCGCCGCGCCGAGTCTGACAAGCAGTACCAGATCCAGCTTCAACAGCTTGAGCAGTCACGCCAGCGCGACCTCGTGACCAAGGGCACGGCCGAGGCGAACGCCGCGTACAACCGTGGGATGCTCCAGCTTTCCCAGGCCAAACTCGCGGAGGACAAGCGGCAATTCGACACGACCACCCAGCAGGCGATGCAGCAGTTCACCCTCAAGCAGCAGGAGCTTGCTCGGCAGTTCGACACGACTACGGCTGAGGGAAAGAGGCAATTTGATCTCGCATCGGCGGAAAGCAAACGTCAATTTGATGCGACGTTCGGACAGCGCGCGACGCAGTTCACGCAAGATCTGGACTTCAAGAAGTCCCAACTGACCGAGGGCGCCAGGCAGTACGACCTCTCCAGAGGGGACCAGCTCGCCCAGTTCGCCGATTCGATGGGATTGGACAGGGCCAAGCTTGCGGAGACGGCCAGGCAGTACGACCTTACCCGCGTCGATCAGCGCGAGCAGTTCCTGGCCAACCTTGCCGAGCAGCACGACCAGTTCCAGACGACCGCGACCGGCTACACGCCCACGGGGCAGGCGACGCTGGAGCGCGAGAAGTTCGGCAACCAGGCGCTCTTGGATTGGACCACGAAGGCGATCGACCTGGCAAGTAACCCGGCCGACTGGATCAAGTACAAGCAGATGACCTCCGGGGTCGCTGGAAACCTGGCCAACATCCCCGGCCTCGCCTGGACGCAGGGTGGCCAGCAGGGTAACACGGCGTTCAACGGCACCCCCCAGGCGAACAGCCTCGGGAACGTGCTCGGGCAGATGGGCATCCAGCAGCCCGGCCAGGGCGAGGTGCGTCCAGGTGCATCGCCACCCCCCGGCGGACCGCAACCAGGAGCGCTCAGTCCGGCCGAGCAGTCTCGGTTCAACGAGATAACCTCGCGTCGGGCTGCACTCGCGGCAGCCCATGAGGGCGACGTGTCCCCCGAAGACCTGGCAGAGCTTCAGCGATACCAGGCTCGCGGCGCCGCACAGACGGTGATTCCGCTCTCCCCGCAGGAGCAGGCGCGTGCCCAGCAGATCATGGAGCGGCAGGCCCAGCAGCGTGCCGCAGGCGAGGCAGTGGACCCGAGCGACGCAGCCGAGCTCGCGCGGTACCAGGCACGGGGCAGCCAGCCGTCTGCGCCAGCCGGCGACGGGAGCGGCGGCTACTACCTGCGCAGCGGCGCCGGCGGGGCGCCGGCGGGTGGGGTTGCAGACGCACAGCCAACACCCTCGCGGCCCGGCTACGTGGACAGCGCCGCGCTCTCCCCGATGCAGAACCCGAGCGCGATGGCCCCGGCTGCCGCACCACAGACCCAGCAGCCTGTGACCAACTGGGCGCTGGCCGCTGCCAACATGATTCCGACTGGCGACGCCTTGCGGAGCAGCCTGAGCGCGCCAGAGCAGCAGATCTACGACACGGCCAACGAGTTTGCCAAGAACCCGCAAGGCGCGGCGAGCGGCTGGTACGAGCAGCAAGACCCGATGACCAAGGAGTTGATGCGGGGAGCGGCACAGGCTCAAGGCCACGACTGGACGACCGTCATGTCTAGGTACAACCGGAGTCGCTGGGGCGGTGGCGGATCGGCGATGGCAGCATGATGACAATAACGGTTCGATCAGGTCCGATGGTCACGACTCCCACAAGCACGCTGATTGGCCCACAGTGGACGAGCAGTATCCCCGGTGCGCAGATCTTGGACCCTGAGACGGGCCGATCCTGGCGTGTGCACGCCCGCTGGCCGAAGTGCCGATTCAACTCGCCGGAGGCTGCCGCCGCTCGGATCGCGCGGACGTCTGACCCGAAGGTGATGGCCGCGATCAAGGCGCAAGCCGTCGTCCCGTCCATCTGCAACTGCGAGTGGTGCGTGACGGCGCAGGGTGCGACCTGGGGCAGCGACGAGTATCAGGCGTGGATCAGGGCGCACCAGGAGGCGCGCGAGACGTGGCCGGCAGCGTACTGGGAGCGGCTGTACCCGTGTCTGGCATTCGTGGGCCCAGTGAAGGCCGAAGCGGAGGCGTTCTCAGCATGACGATTCTGATGTGGTGTTTAGTCGCTTCAGTGATTGGCGTCGTGGTCATGTTTGGTAGCGTCTTCGGCCTCACCGTGCTCTTACTGCCAGTCGCTGACGCCGTGCAGTTCGCCACATGGTCCGCTATTGGTATGGCAATCGCCTCGCCGTTTTGTTGCCTATTCGGGTGGTTAGGTGCTCAGGGGGCAGCATGAAGCACGCACTGGTAACAGGCGCATCCTCCGGCATCGGCAAGGCCGTCGCCGAGGCGTTGCTACAGGACAGCTGGTCAGTGCTCGGCACGTCTCGGCGGAAGCCCGCCATCGAGCACGAGCGGTTCTCCTGGATCGGGACGGACCTCGTCTCGAAGTACCAGGCCGGGCGAATCGGCAACGCGTACAAGTTCGGCCACCCGCTCGACGCGTTGGTGCACTGCGCCGCGACGTACGGCCCGGAAGGCTGGGTCGGCGATGTGGACGCCGAGGACTGGGTCCGCACCATCACGGTCAACCTGGAGGCGACGTTCCACGTCGTACAGTCGGTGCTACCGTATCTCCTGAAGTCCGAAGACGGCCGTATCCTGCTGTTCTCCGGTGGTGGGGCATTCGGTCCGTACGCTGGCCGCTCGGCCTACGCAGCCTCGAAGGCCGGCGTGGTGAGCCTGATGGAGACGATGGCCGAGGAACAGGCGCGTGTCAGTGTCAACTGCGTGGCGCCTGGGTACGTGCCGACGCCGATGACTGGCCACTTGGATGCTCCGAGCCCCGAGAAGGATCGCGCGGTAGCGTGCGTGCTGCGCCTGCTGAGCTCCGAGACGAAGGGCCTGACGGGCAAGACGATCAGCGCCGAGCACGACGACTGGTCAAGAATCAACCAGGAGAACGTCGAGAGCCTGAACGACAGCCTGCTGGGCCAGCGGCATCGGTACAAGCTCATCATCCCGGCGCCCCCGCTGGTTCCACCAGAGTGGCAGGCGCGTACGGGGATGCTGGTGTGAAGGAGCCCGAGCGCAATGTGGCCTGGGATGAGGACTTCTGGGTTGACGATCGCATGAGCGGCTCGGCGCATGGCGTGAATGAGCGTGAGCCCGACGCCGCGCCGTTCATCCTGGTGCCCGATGGCGCCGGCGACTATCGCGAACATCAGGTGCTGCCGCGACCGAAGGGACGCCTGGGGTTCTGACATGCCGCTCTATCTGCCGCGCCGCACGCTCAACCAGAACGATGCCGCTGCCGCCGGGGCGCGCACGGTGTCGCTGGTCGACGACGTGACGCAGCGGTACGCGCAGGCCATCAACCCGACGCCAGATCCCCAGCCTGAGCCCGAACAGCCGTCCTGGCAGCTTCCGAGCCTCGAAAGTCTGGGCGTCACGGGTGCACCGTCGTCCGTCATGTCGGCGCTCGGCAGCGTTCCTCAGCGCGCCCGTCAGGCCGTGGCCGACACCGCGCCATCGTGGGCGCTCCCGAGCCTGGAGAGCCTGGGGGTTAGTGCTCCGAAGCAGCCCGTTGGCCCAACACCAACACCCGTTGGTGAAAACGCCAACGCCAACGCCAACGGATTGCCAACGCCCTCGGCTGCGCTAACCCCTTCCTCTTATGCCCCGTCAAGCGGCACAGGCAGCCCCGATGTCGAGCGCTGGTCGTCCATCGTCGCTGAGGCGGCGCGCGCCGAGAACGTCCCCGAGTGGGCGATCAAGGGGCTGATGGAGATCGAGTCGGGCGGCGATCCCGAGGCCGTGTCGTCGGCCGGTGCGCAGTCGCTGATGCAGGTGATGCCGTTCCACTTCAAGCCCGGCGAGAACCCGAAAGACCCGCGTACCAACATCTTCCGGGGGGCCAAGGTCTACGGCGACGCCCTGCGGCGGTACGGCGACCCCGATAAGGCAGCAGCAGCGTACTTTGGGGCGATCGACGGCCAGGGCAATGTCACCAGCGCCACTGACGGCTCATCGGTGGACGGTCACGAGTACGTCCGACTCTTCCGTCAGGCCGCCTCGAAGTACGGCGGCGCATCTCCGAACGCCGGCGCTGGGGCCGCGAACCCTGCGCCGGCTGCCCCACCTGCGCCCCCGGCTGCTGGTACTCCCCCGGCAGCCGGGGGCTCCTCTGGCCTGTACACCGTCCGTGACCAGTGGGGTAACACGTTCACGATGACCCCGGAGGCGTTCAGGAAGCGGCCGGGCGGCGCGGCTGATCTGACCGTGCTCTCGACGCCGCAGGAGAGCGCCCAGGGCGACTCGCTACGCATGGCGCTCGGTGACGCCCATCCGATGCCGGAGGATGCCAGCGACTCCGAGCGCTACGTCCAGCGGCTCTCTGACCCAAACGAGCCTGTTCCCCCGCCACTGCGCAACGATGTGCCCTATGACCCGGCCAACGGGGAGACCGGGCCACCCCCGGGCTCGTCCGCGTGGTACATGGGGGATATGCAGCGCCAGCCGCTCGCCGCGACGATGGGGCCGGACACGGCGACCGGCGCGGAGTACGATCCGAGGGACGCTGATAGCGGACGGTGGGAAGCCGTACCGTCTGATGTACCGCCGGCCGGTACGCCGGTGACCCCTCAGGCGTACCCCCAGAGGTCCGTAAGTGTACCGCCGGATGTACCGTCCACCTACGGCGACGCCCGCGACGAGCCCCAGGTTCCATACACGCCACCGAGTACGTCAAATGACGTACGCCCGACATACGGGCCTCCGCTCGAGCAGGCCGGGCCGGAGCAGCCAGCACAACCCAAGAGCCCGTTCAAGCCGCTCTACGACGCTGGCGGCGCCATTGTCGGGTATGTCCAGGGCGCCGTGCAGGATATCGGCAACACCGTCGCCACCGAGGGTATCGCAACCCCGATCGGCCGGGGCATCGCCAACGCCGTGACGCGCCCACTACTCGGCAAGCCGCCACTGCCGGACTCGGGCCAGCCTGAGACCACCATCGACCGCGCTATTGTGGAGACCGGGCGCTCGCTCGGCCGGAACATTGGCGCCGCACAGTCAGGAGTTGCCGAGGGCAACTACGGCGAGGCGGCGATGGGTGCGCTCGGGGTCGTCGGCGACCTGGCGCCGTCCACCACGCTAGCCCGGCAGTTGAACGAGATGGTGCCGAAAGGCAACTTCCCCATTGTGGGCGAGGTCGGGTTGGGCGACGCCATCATGACAGCCGCGCTCGTTCGCGACGCCGCGCGGCTGGGCTATGGCGCGATCAAGGTTGGCGGACGACTGGGCGGGCCTATTCTTCAGGCGATCAAGGATGGTGTGCCGGCCGAGCGCTTCGGGCAGTGGATGGCCCGCAACGCCGAGAACGTGGCTGCTGCTGACGCCAGGATGGCTGCTGAAGGCTCGACGGTGGCTCCTGGGGTACTCGGGCAGATCCCGGAGGAGTTCGGACGCCCGTACCCGCCCATCAAGGGACGGATAGGCGATTTCGAGCAGGGCGCCCTCGGTGAGGCGTCTGCTGAGATGATCCGCGACTCCAGGATGCCGCGCGAGGCTGTGCATCCCGATCTGCGAGCGGCCGGCATCGGCCCTGAGATCACGCCACAGGTGGACACCAGTAGCCGACTCAATGCCGGGTTCGGGGTGGTGCCGGATGAGGCGCCGAGAACACCGCGTGATATCTGGGAAAGCCGGCTCACTGAGGATCTGGGCGTGCGCCCGCGCGAGGAGCCGATCACTGAGCCATATACGGACTCCACAGGTCGGCAGGTAACGAGAGCGCGGGCGGCTGAGTGGCGCGTGACGGAAGGCCCGAATGGCCCCGAGATGGCGCAGTACCGTCCGAATTTCTTCGGGAACGCTGAGGAGATCCCGGGCACTCGCCAACCGCTCGATGCTGTCTATCGAGTGATTTCTCGCGAGGACTACGAGGGCTCACTCCGTCGCGGCTTCCTTCAGTCGGACGGACGCCTGAACCTCGACGCCCGTGAGGGCACTGTCGCGAGTACATTTGAGCCGTCGCCGTTCTACAATCCGAAGAACGGCGAGGCTGTGGCTGTCCGAATCCGCGTGGACCCGCAAGACGGTTGGCGCCTTGACCACGACGGGTACATCAAGACCCCGAAGCCGATTCCAGTGGATCGCATCGAGAGGACACTAGCCTACACAACCAACGAGATGGGGAATGCTGTTCGCTACGCGCCGGGTTCTCAAACCGCGTCGGTGACAGCCGGCACCCTCCCCCCATCCGCCGCTCCCGACCGCCTGTCTGCCGTGAACCGCGTGCTCGGGCAGGGGGTGGCGTCGTCCGTCTCGGGCGGGGTCGGCGCGGCCGTCAACCAGGAGATGAACCCAGACGACCCGTACGCGGGCGTCAAGGGCTTTGCGGTGGGGGCCGTCGCGCCGTACGCCATCACGAAGGGCATGCGGGCGATTGCAGCGAGACAGGGGGGCACGGCCGGCGCGGATAGTGGCCTGCTGGCGATGTTTGGGCAGGCGCCGGGTGCCGGTGGCTTCAACCCGAACGCCGTGCAGCGCGCCGTCCAGCGAGCGCAGCGGCAGGCGTCGCCCGGACTTTCTCCGCTCCAATGGGTGCGCAAGCTCTTTGCCGAATCCGGGTACTCGTCGATGATTGGCCCGGCGACGTTTACCGTGAACCTGACGGGCAACGTGGCGGAACCGCTCTACGCCATCCCGAAGGAGACCACACGCGGCGTTGCCAGGGCGATCAGCACCGGGAACGCCTCGGCGCTGCGGGAGCCGGGCGAGATGGCTGCTGGTGCATTCCACGGGCTCTCTCAGGTCGGCTCGGCGATGGTGGATGCGCTGACCGCGAGTGGCAAGTACGCGCCGACGCCGGGGCATGAGCCGCTCTCGGCCCAGACGCAGAATCCGATCGGCAAGGCCATCACAACAGGACTGGAGGCCGGCGGGCGCGTCTTCTCGGCGCTGCCTGACGCCGTCTTCGGGACCATCGCCCAGGGAGCCGGCGAGGCCAGGGCAGCCGCGCAGCAGGCGACGGACGCCGGGCTGAAGGGCACGGCCTGGAAGCAACACGTCAACGACTTGCTGACCGACGCTGCGAACGTTCGTGCGGGTCAGTTGCCGACGCTCTCGGGCACGCAAACGGTCATTGATGAGGGCGCGGCCTACGCCAAGCGCCAGACGTTTCAGGACGATCTCGGCACCATCGGCAAGAAGGCGCGGAATTTCGCGACGGTCGGGAACATGCCCGTGGTCGGGAACCTCGTGACGCCGTTCTTCAACACCCCCTGGAACATGAACACCCGATTGGCCGAGCGCTCGCCGATCGGCTTCGCGATGAATAGCCAGGGCTCGAAGTTCGACAAGATGTACGATGCCACGCTGGGGTCGGCACTCATGATCGGGTTGGCGGCCGGGCCGGTCGCAAGCGGCGTCATCACGGGAGGTGGCCCCGACGACCCGCAGAAGAAAGCGGAGATGCGCTCGCAGGGCTGGCGTCCGTACTCGACGCTGATCGATGGGGTGTACGTCCCGAACCGCGTGATGGGCATCTACGCGCCACTGCTGAACGCGGCGGCTGACGTTCACGACTCGATCGCCTACAGCAAGGACAAGAGCCCGACCAGCATTGCCAGTAACTACGCCGGGCGCCTCGGCCAGCAGCTCCAGCAGCAGCCGTACCTCCAGGGCATCTCCAGCATCATGCAGACAATCCAGGCCGGGTATGGCGGCGGCCTGGGATCGGCCGCTGAGCGGTACGCATCCTCAACGATCACCCGCATGGTTCCGTACGCCGCGACTGCTCGGACCATCGGCACGGCCCTGGACCCGAACGAGCGGACGGTCGACTCGGGGAAGAACACGCCAGCCTCGACGACTATCAGCCAGCAGGTCCAGAGCGGCATCGGGGCACGCGGCGGGCTGCCGATCGCGCAGGACGTGCTCGGGCGGCCCCAGGAGAACCAACAACAGGGCGTCAAGGCCGTGTTCGCGCGGACGTCGGCAGAGAAGCCCGACCCGACCGTCAAGGCGTTCCTTGACGCTGGCGTGGACATCGGGTTTCCGAAGACGAAGCTGACCGTCGACACCATCCCGATGGATCTGACACCAGACGAGACGCGACGCTGGAATACCTATCGCGGCGAGATCCTCCAGCGCTTCAGCGGTAACCTGACCAGCCGCACCTTCTGGTCGAATCCCGAAGCTCGGAAGGTGGCAATGGAGGATCTGCTGCGCCAGGCCAACGATGCGGCCGACCAGCGGCTCATGCAGTCGATCGGCGCGGGGGATATCCGCCGCCGTGTCCTTGAAGCACGCCAGCAGCAGCGTGAGACGCTGAGATCGGGGGCACCGTGAACCAGCAGGATGTCGAGAAGTGGATCGCCCAGCAGGGTGGGGACAAGCGGGTCCAGTACAGCCGGTCCACGCAGAAGGTCGCGAACCCAGCAAAGCAACTCACGCGAGCGGATGGCACGGACAACCCCGACTACGACCCGACCGCACCGGCCACCATCGAGATCAGCGAAGAGAAGTGGACGGCCGTTGACGGTGAGGGGAAGCCGACTGGCGCAGTGCTCAATGTGCGCCGGCGCCCTGACGGTGATTTCGACATCGTGAACCAGGGTGATGCCAACCCTGGCAGGCCAGCCGACGACACTCCCGAGAAGAAGAACGCCGCTGAGCTTCAGCGCCAGCGCGAGAAGAACGCCGCGCTACCGGCCAATCAAGACCCGGCCTACGAGACCGACGCCGAACGCCGAACGCGGGCAGACGCGCGGATCAAGCAGCAGGGCTCCGATGCGGAGGCCGCCAGGCAGCGGTCGCGCCAGGATGAAGCCGACACACGGGCTCGTGAGGATCAGGCCCGCCAGAATGCCCCGAAGCCCCAGCAGGCTCCTGACGGCTCGTGGGGGTACTTCGACACGACGAAGAACCCGCCGGTCTGGGCGCCGATTGCCAACGCGCCAGGAGCCGCCGCTCCGAAGCCCGTCCAGGTCAACGGTCAGTGGGGCGTGTGGCAGCCGAACGCGGCCGACCCGAAGCAGCCACCCTCATTCGTCACGATCGAAGTGCCGAAGCCCGGCGTCACGCTCAAGAACGTGGACCCGTTCGAGATCAACTTTGACGATCCAGGGTTGGATGTCGGTGTTGGCGCGTGGGCCGCTCGTCAGCGTCAGAAGATCGGGCTCCCTGCCGAGCAGGGCGGCATCACGCAGGACGACTACGACAACGCTGTCAAGGAAGCGCATGGGCGGGCTGGCACGGCCATCACGAACGTGGCGAACGCCAACACGGTCATTCGTCAGCGCCAGCAGGACGAGGCGGGGCTCCGCAACACCAGAAGCGAGGAGGCGGCATCAGACTTCACGTCGGCGCTCGGGGCGTTCTCGACGCTAACCAGCAAGGGCGGGTTCGACCCCGACTCGGGCAGCCTGAAGAACGTCATCCCTGGCTTGCTCTGGGAGATGAACAAGAACCGCGAGGAGCGAACGGCGAAGACCCCGCAACTCCCGGGCCTGCATCCCATGTTCCAGATCGCGAGCGCCCAGAGTGCAGCCACGGCCCAGCCACCGGCAGCCAAGGAGCAGGCTGCGGCTACCGGGCCGACCCCCGAGCCGTACCAGCCGCCGGGCGCGCCAGCGCCAGCACCCGCGCTCGGATTGGGCGCCGTGCCCGGCAGCATCGCGCCGAATGCAGCACCCCCGCCAGCACCGGCCGTGCCGGTTGCTGCTGCGCCCGCCCCCGCGATGGCGACACCTCCGGCCGGGCCGCCACCTAGTAATGCGCAGGCAGCAGCGAACGCGGGACCGGCCGGACAGGACGGCAGCGTCTGGCAGCCACCAGTGGCGCCAGGGACGGCACCGATGTGGCAACCCGCTGCGCCGCTGCCGCCGGCACCCAGTGGGGGTATTCTGCCGGGAGCTAACCCCATCCCGAGCGACTTGCCGACCGATGGCATGCTCCCGATCCAGGTGCCTACTGACCCAACCGTTACCGATCCGAACTACCAGCAGTCACAGTATCAGCCCTACAAGTACAACATCATCCCGGGCCAGAACCCGTACCCGCAGCAGGATCAGGGCGACATGCAAAAGGCCCCGCTCGGGCAGGGGCCACTGTCGTCGTTCGCGTCATCGGCGGTCGGCGGTGACCAGCCGTCGAGCCCACAACCCGGCCAGGGCGGCCCGATGGACTCATTGCTGGCCGGCGCTGCCGGCGGGGGCTTCGATCCTGTCGAGGCAGCAGCGCGGCTGGTCAGCATGGGGGCGCCGCGTGATGTGATCGCGCAGGCGCTCGCGGGCTCTGGGCTGCTTCAGCGCGGACGGAGGGTTGCTTGAGAGAGCTCTACCGCAAGATGCTCTGGAAGGGCTACGTGGATTCGATCTACCGAGAAGGATTCTGGCGGGGCTTTGGTATGACGGAGCAACTTGAGCGGGAGAGAAAGAGCCAGGAGCAGTATCTCACCAGTATGCGGAAGATGGATCACGAGGATCTACTGGAGCAGTGGGCGTGGTGAGTCGATCTCTCGACGCCATCCTGGATCGGGCGATGAAGCCGGCCCCGCAGTTCTGGGAGCAGCCCCAGAAACCGAAAGCGGCCGTCCTCAACTCCCAGCAGCAGGCAGCGGCCAAACTGATGGACCAGGCGGCCACACTGGTGCAGTTCCGGGCCTTCCCGATGGCAGCGAATGTGCTCCAGCAGGCCGTCAAGCTCTGGCCGACCAATCCGGAGATCCAGTTCCACTGCGGCAGCGTGATGCTGGAGGTCGGCCGCCCGGACCTGGCCGTCCAGAACTTCGACGTGGCCATCGGCCTGCGCCCCTCCTGGTCCGATGCCCACAACAACCGATCGGCCGCGCTCTCTCGGATGGGCCGCGTGGACGAAGCCATTGCCTCCGCCGAGCGGGCCGTCGAGACAGGTAAGAACTACGCCGCGATGGCCAACTTGTGCGCGGCCTACTCGGCGCAGGGCGACAATGAGAAGGCACTCTCCTACGGCGAGCAGGCGGTCAGGCAGTCGAACGGCACCAACGCGATGGCGCTCATCAACTACGGCGTGGCGCTCCGGGCCGACTGGCACCTGGAAGAGGCGGCCGGCTCGCAGCAGCGGGCCATCGAAGTGTCTCAAGGCCAGGATTACATGGCCTGGTCGAACCTCGGTGCGATCTACAACCTGATGGGCCGCAACCACGAGGCGATGGGCGTCACGCAGCGGGCCGTGGAGTTGGTGCCGACCAACGCCGCGCTCTACGGCAATATGGTCATGTTCCTGGACCTGCTGCCCGAAACGACGCTGCTGGAGGCGCTCTGCCGCCGGCGGCACTTCTCGTACGTGTTCGAGCAGCCGCTGAAGCGCCAGTGGCGGTCCCACGAGAACGACCGCAGTCTGACGCGGAAGCTCAAGGTCGGCTACGTCGGGGCCGACTTCCGCCAGCATTCGGCCGGTCACATCCACTGCCCGGTGATCCGGGCCCACGACCCCGAGCAGATCGAGGTCTACGTGTTCGCCGGTAACAGGTACGAGGACGAGATCTCGGCGAAGATTCGCGAAGCGCCCGCTCTCAAGGAGTGGGTGATGACGGCCAGCATGCCCGACGACGTGCTGGCCGCTGAGATCAGGGCCCGGCAGATCGACATCCTGGTGGACTGCGCATCCTACACCAGCGGCGGACGGCTGCTGACGTTCTGCCACAAGCCGGCCCCGATTCAGGTGCACGCCTGGGGCTACGCCACCGGCACCGGCCTGGAGTGCATGGACCTGTTCCTGGCTGACGATGTGTTCGTGCCGCCCGAATTGGAGCACGGCTACACCGAGACGATCGTCAGGATGTCCAGCCTACTGACGTTTGATCCGATGCTGGAGCTCCCACTTCCGGGGCCGCCGCCGGTTCTGAAGAACGGCTACGTGACGTTTGGGTCGTATAACCGCGTCGAGAAGATCAGCGACCCGATCCTTGGCCTCTGGTGCGAGGTCATGAAGCGCCTACCGGACTCGCGGATCGTGCTGAAGTTCGGCGGCCTGGAGGGCGAGACGGCCGAACGGCTTCGGGCGAAGTTCGCAGCGCACGGCATCAGCCCCGATCGCGTCGAGACCCGGGGTCACACCCCGCGCGACGAGCATATCCGCCAGTACAGTGAGATCGACATCATGCTGGACTCGTGGCCTCACGTCGGCGGGATCACCACGCTTGAGGCTGCCATGATGGGCGTGCCGTGCGTGACGTTGATCGGTCCGCGCGCGCCATCTCGGGTCAGTGCGTCTATCCTAACGTCGCTCGGGATGACCGACTGGATTGCAGATACCCCTGAGCGATACGTCGCGATCGCGGTGGAGAAGGCACAGAGCGACCTGTCCGAGCTACGGGCCGGACTGCCGGCGCGGATCACGGGCTGCACGGTGGGCGATCCGGTGGCGTACACGCGAGAATTGGAGCAGATCTATCGCGACTCCTGGAGCATGTGGGTGCGGCACGTGGCGCCCGAGACGGTGGTGGACGGGGAGACGGCGGCGTGATCTCAGAGGAGCGCCTGAGTGAGATGGAGGCTCAGCATCGCCCTCTGGATGAGCCCGGGTGGGAGGATCGCTGTCAGGTGGATGCCGAGCAGATGCCATGTGAGGTTGCCACACTCGTTGCGGAGATTCGCCGTCTACGCGGTGGCGGGTGCGGGGAGACGACGGCGTGATGCCAGCAAGCGACGATGTGCAGCATCTCATTCGCATGCTCAGGGATGGTCCGGCCATCCCGCCGGACCAGGAGCCGCCGCCGATGTCCTTCGAGGACGCCGGCCCCCCGATCCCGGAGGGTCTGAACGAGCATGACCGATCGCTCATGATGGCGGGGATGTTCGCCGGTATGGTCTACGGCCAGCACCGGGCGATCAAGAGGCTTCACGATGAAGGGTTGCTGAAGGACACCGATCTGTGACTTCTGCGTGCGTCGCCACGATGTCCACGGCGGTGCTGACGCTGCCGTCGTTGCTGTTCACGTGGCGGTGCCGGCCCGGCTGCGGGAAGATTATCCTGCGGTTGCAGTACGACGGGCGTTCGATCATGGAGCACCGCTGTGCGTGCAATCGGGAGCACCGTCTGCCGGATGACGCGGGGAACCTGAGGCATGAGGTGAGACGGTGAGCCTGCTTGACGGCGCGCGGCGAATTGAGCGGTGTGGCCCGTATCTCGTCGAGGGGTCGCACTGTCTGATGTGCGACGCTGTCATCGTGGGGTTTGCTCACATCGAGGCGACAGACCACAAGCCTGACTGCCCCTGGCTCAGCATGCCGAAGATCGTCGCGGCGCTGGAGGCGGCCGATGCTGCGGTCAGGGATGCACGTCGAGAGATACCGAATCGCTTGCTGTATCCGGGGCATCCGCTGAGCGATCTGGCGCTGGCGCTCTACGGGACTCCGACTGCCATTGTTCGCGAAGTGGTCCCACAGACATGACCAGTATTGACGGGAAGTGGTCCTAGCGCATAGACTACCCAGAGTAGCTACATAGCGTACAAGGTCGTCTGAAGACCGTCTGTTCCAGGCCAGCGCCTGGGGGACGGTCTTTTTGATGGCAGACGAGCCCAATACTCCAGCACCAGTAGTCGAGGCTGACGCCACTATCCCGGCGACGCCCGACACTGATCCGACGCCCACCCAGACCGACAGCAAGTCGTTCACGAAGCAGATCGACAGCGAGATTGACGACCTGCTGGCCCAGATGGAAGGCCGGGCGCCGAAGACACTCATGGGCGAGGACGCAGCCCCGGATCCGCCATCCACCGAAGAGAAGCCGGCGCCGGCCAAAGCTGATGTCCCTAAGGCTGAAGCGCTGAAGGCTGACACTCCGGCTCCTACCACGCCCGACACCGCCGAGATCGAACGAGCCGCCGAGGATCGTGCCCGCGCCAGGATCGCCGACGAGCAGCGCGTCCAGCAGGAAGCGGATCGCCGCATCCGGGACGAGCAGCAGTTCAAGGCCCAGACCGCCGCCTACGTGGGGTCGGACGACGACTACGGCGCGGTCGAGCAGGCCGTCTGGCAGCACCTCCAGGGTGACTCATCGGCACTCAACGGTCTCGACGTGGTGTTACCAAACGGCAAGAAGGTCTCCGAGGTCAAGGGATCTGCGGGCCTGACCGAGGACGAGGCCGCCAATCTGATGACGGCCTGGAAGACCGCCCGGCGCTTCGAGGACGTGATGGGGGACCGCAAGGTCCAGCGCATCGTGGATCTCTGGAACCACGAGATCACGTCATCCAGGGTGCTGGCCGATCCCGACGTCGATCAGGCGGCCGTCACCCAGCACACCCAGCCGCACGACCAGATGCGAGCGCTCCGCGACACCGTCCGCGATCGGGTGACGAAGCGGCTTACCACCGAGCATGCCGAAGTGGTCAAGGCGAAGGACGCCGAGATCAAGCGGCAGGCCGATCGGATCGACTCGCTGGTCAACGAGCGCGGCAATTTGACCGCCAACCGTCGCGCAGCCGATGCCGCCACCGTGGACCGTCCGGGTCAGCCTGGCGCGCGCCCCACCGTGCCGACGCCCGAGGAGCTGGCGGCCATGCCATTCGAGCAGGCGTTCAAGTCGGGCGCCATCGACCGCGTGTTGCAGAGCATCCCCGGCGGGCTCCAGGCGCCGCGCCGGCGTGCCGGGTAGGAAGGAAGGCGTACCATGGCCTCAGGCGCAACAGAGTTCATCGACGCGACCACCGCAGCCGTCTACATCCCCGCATTGTGGTCCAAGTACGTCATCCGGGCCCGTGAGCAGCGGCTGTGCTACGCGAAGTTGTTCACCCGCAAGTACGAGCAGGACGCCCCGTATGGGGCGACCATCAATGTCCCCGGTGTGTCCCACCTGACCGCGCGGACCAAGAACATGTCCGCCAACACGGCGGTCTTGTTCGAGACCAACACCGAGTCGACCACCGCCATCACCATCGGCACCTGGGGCTACGCCGCGATGGCCACCGAGACCGCCACCGCGAAGCAATCCTACAAGGACCAGATGGAGCTGTACGCGCCGGAGCTCGGCTACGCGCTGGCGCTCCAGGCTGACGACGACATCGCGGCGCTGGTGGACGACCTCTCGACCAACACGGTCGGCGTGATGGGCGCGTTCCCGACCTACGAGCAGTTCGTCAAGGCGCGGCGCCAGTTGAACGATGCCAACGTCCCGCGCAAGGGGCGGTTTGGGATCTTCTCGCCAGCGGCCGAAGAGGGCTTTGTCCAGATCGACCACTTCATGTCCAACGACTTCTCGAAGATCCAGGGCAGCGTGGACGACGACGACGATATGGGCTACATCGGGTCGTGGTTCCGCATTCCGATCTACGTCTCCACGAACGTCGAGGGCGACAACACGGTCGGCCACGACAACGTGATGGCCAACACCGAGGCGATGACGATCGTGATGCAGATGGAGCCGACCACCCACAAGTGGTTGGACATCAACTTCCTGGCTGACAAGGTCGTCGTGGAGCAGCTCTACGGCGTCAAGACGATGCGCGACGATCATGGCGTTTGGTTCCAGGCCGCCTGATCGTGCCACGCAAGAAGCAACTGAGGACAGCGCGCATGCAGTCTGACGAGATCGGGGCGGCTACGGCCGCTCCTTCCCCCGAGTCTACGCCCGACCAGTCGGCCCTGATCCTGGGGTTACTGGAAAAGATCAGCGGCCAGGTCCAGAGCCTGACCACGCGCGTGGAGGCCGTCGAGAACAGTGGCCCCCGCTTCGTGCCGGCCACCCCTGAGACCTACTCGGCCGATCACGAGCGGTACCAGATCGCCGAGCTCGCGCCGCCTGACGCCCAGCCGCGCTCGCAGACGGTCCCGATCACATCGGACGGCATCAGGATACCGGCCGCGTTCATCACCGAGTACCCGGCCCGCTTCGGCTCAAACTCGCGTGTCCGGCTCAACCTCGACGCCGTCCCGCACGGGCGCAAGGACGGCAAGACGCGGGGCGAGTTGATGGAAGCGGCCGAGGTGCCGAACGCGCCCGGCGTGGTGATCGATCGGACGTTCCTGACCAAGCGGATCAAGGGCGGAAAGCGCGGCATGTGGAAGTACCGCTGCAAGTTCCCCCGCGAGGTGATGCCAGGTGCTGTCATGGGCACGGTCTCGCTGCACGAAGACGAGTTGATCCCCGCATGACCGGAGACGGCGGGCGGACTCGAACCGCCATACACCCGATTTGCAGTCGGAGCCATAGCCACTCTGGCACGCCGTCCAATGGAGTCATCGTAGCATGACCGGACTTGCGCTCGGCGACGTCCTTCCGGCGCTCGACAACCCCGAGCCGACCGCCCAGAAGCTGGGTCGGCAGTGGGGGCAGGGGCTCGACTGGGACGAGATCGCCGACACGCTCGACGACCAGCCGGAACCGGAGGTCGCGGGCGCCAATCGGGCGGCCATCGAACAGGCCGCCGGCCCGCACATGGCCTACGCGCCGCAGTGGGTCACCGGCTCGTTCCGCGTGCCCTACGGCATGAAGACGGCCCAGTTTGAGGCGTTCGCCCGCGAGATGGCGACCCGCTGGTTTGATGAGATGCGGCGCCGGGGCTTCGACCTGGCGTCGAGCACCGAACTGGTGGTCCGTCCGGGCCCGAACCCGTCGAGAGATCTCCTGTCCGGGCTGGAAGTCCCCGGCTACCGCGACTTCCTGTTGTCTGCCCAATTCGTGGAGCGGCACCCCGAGACGATCCGTCTCGAAGTGCCGGGTGAGCTGTTTGAGCCGCTGACGCTACGTCAGTTGCCGACGAGCAGCGGTGACGAAGGAGACTGACATGCCGTTCCGCCAGTTGCCCGATCGCGGCTACGAGCTCTCGAATCAGCAGCTCAGCCGCTCCCAGATGCAGAGCCCGCTGCGTGACTTTCTGCGCCACCTGGCGAAGCGAGACCGGATCACCGAGTTCTACGACTTCGTGTCCTGGGGCGAGGCGGCCAACTTCACGCTGGCCCAGACCGCGACGTCGACCAACTTCACGGTCATCGACGGCGCCGGCGGAGTGATGGCCGGTACGACCGCCGCGACCGCGACCGCATCCATTTCGGCGGTCGGCAAGACCCGTTTCAGTGGCGATGCCAACTGCATGTTTGAGGCGCGGTTCAAGGTCAACACCGTGCCGACGACGTTCATCGTTGAGGCTGGCTGGGTGGATGCGGCGCCTGCTACGGGGGCGTCATTCGTGACCGACATCGACACGCCGTCCTTCGTCGGCACCAATGGCGCCGTGTTCGGGATCTGGAACAACCAGACCCACACCGGCCTGGCGTTCGCTTCGCTCGGCTCGTTCACGTCGCAGACGGTCGCCTCGACGCTGCTGACCACTGGCTTCACCACACCGGTCGCCGACACCTACATGACGGTGCGGGTGCTGCTCCAGACCGATCCGGACCGGACCGGTCGCTCGATGGCGTACTGCTGGGTCAACGGTCGGCTCCGAGCCAGCCATCAGGTGGGGAACGGAGCCGTCAACGGCCAGATCGCGCTCTACCCGTGGCTGTACCTCCAGTCGGTCGCGACGACCTCCGCGAAGGTGATGACGGCCGATTACATCTGGGTCAGCCAGGACCGGATCCCGCTGGAGGCAGCTTCCGAGTGACGTGACGAGGGGCGGTCGCCATTGACCGCCCCTGATGTACTCGCCGCCGCCGAGACCTGCAATCCATCAGAGGAGCACATCGCGTGCCAAAGAAGCCCGGACTCCGCGATGACGACGTGTTGGGGCGCCTGGCCGATCTGGAGCGGCGTCAGGATGCCGTCGAGGAAACCATCACCGAACGGGTTGATCCGAAGGGCTCGAAGCGACCGCCGCACAAGACGCCGGCCGATGAGGAGTGACTGATTCGTGGCGTCGCTGCTGGTCTTCAGGCGTGATGCCCAGGTAGGGCTCGGAGGGCGGTTCGTCGTGAACACCACGACGACCGCCGCTTCTGATCTCGTCAGCTTTACGTGCTCGTCGCTGATCTCGGCGAACGCCACCGGCGGCAACTTCTTCAACAACGCCTGGGGCTACCTGAACGCCACCACCGGCGCCAACCTGGCGGCCCAGCGCGACATCCTGAACGCGGGCGGCTTCGATGCGGACGCCGGCTCGTTCACGGTCGCCCGATCCTTTGCTACCAGCGTCACGTCGGGGATGGGCTTCGAGGTCAGTACCAGGCTGCCGGCCATCACCAGCGAGCTCGGCACGCTCGGCATCCGCGAGATCGCCAACGACGTGCTGCTCTCGATGCCGCCGCTCGATCTGTTGCCCGTCAGCGGGGTGACGCAGCAGTCGGCGTACGACCTCACGACGCTGTACTCGTGGCTGGTCGACAAGTCCCAGATCCTGGGTATCTACTTCCAGAACGTTGGTGACGACTACCCGACCGACACGGGCTACTCCTGGGACTGGCTCTATGACGCCGACGCGCCCAGGCTGCTGCTGCCGGGCAAGCCGTTCACCAGCGGGCAGACCTTCTACATCAAGGCTCACCGCCCGGCGCTGACATGGATCAGGACCGGCGGCACCTGGGCAGCCGACACGGACGGGCTCCAGAACGACACCGACGAGGCGCTGCCGCTCCGGGCGGTGATGCGCGCTCAGGTGCTCATGAAGGCGTACCAGTACCTCGGCTCGCAGCAGGGGCCGGACGAGTACGTCAACCACTACCGCGAAAGAGAAAGTTTTTGGACAACGCGCGCATACGCTTTGCGTTGGTGGGACACGCAGCAGGCTAGCGAAGAGACCGAGCCGAAGTTCCGGATGGTCTACTCCGGGCGCCCGTACGGCCAGCCTCGGAGCTACGGATAAATGCCGGGCCTCCAGTCGGGCAATCAGCCCTACCACGTCACGCTGAGGACGGCGGACGGCTTCGAGGTCGGCCTGGTGGCGGTTGCCCCCGAGAAGAACGGCGTGGCCCAGCCGCACGAGTTCGAGGGCACGCTGACCCCCGTGGACGCCACCGAGGAGTTCCGTCCGGGCGGCATCCCGCGCGAGTTCGCGGACTTCTCGGCCGGCGCCGGGTACAGCTACTACGACCCCAGGGTGCCGAATGGGTTCGCCTGGGCTAAGAACGTCATCACCTACATTCCGCACGTCGCGGTGCCATCCGGAGCACTCACCGAGGTTGCCCTGCCGGCCGGCACGCACGCCGAGATACGGGCCGGCTTCGAGCGCTCGGGGCATCTGTACTTCTCGACGGGGCGGTACGCTTGCAAGGTCAGTGGGGGCACCGCAGCCAGCGCGTCGGCCGTGGCCGACTTCGCCACCATCGCCGGTATGTCTACCAGCGTGACGATTACCAGCACGACGCTGTACCTGGGCACCGCCTACTGGGGCGGGTACGCCAACGGGACAGCGCAGCCGTTGGTCAGTCACGTCGTTGCGACCGACACGTTCACGTCGGGCGCGACGTGTGCGGGCTGGCAGATCGGGTCCTGGTTCGGGGTGGACGGCGAGGGCAACTGGGACCAGTGGATGATCCGGACGGTCGGGACCGGCGCCGGGTACAAGATCACCAACAGCGCGACGCCACTCAACGACACGGTCTGGACGCCCGGGTCCGTCACTGGCGACGACGTCGGCGACCCCGGCTACCCCGTCACCAAGATCGTCACGAGTCGTCAGGCGCCGTTCATGATGAAGCCCGAGGGCGTCTTCATCATCCAACGGAACGGCGTGTATCGGCCGAACATCACGCCTTACTGGGAAGACGTTGTCAACGCCACGAACGGCGCCAACGCGGTGATCGTCCAGGGGCGAATGTACACCAACGTCCTGTCCGACCTCGACATGCTCCAGGGACTTGACGGTCAACTGAACGACCAGCCGTTCTCAGTCG
>DATKIP010000112.1 GCA_035544015.1 Candidatus Saccharimonadia bacterium | reverse complement strand
CGTGGCAAAAAGATCACACGCGACAACCTCTGCGTGATGAGGCTCAGGACAGCCTTCGGGAGGCATGGGCGCAGGGACCCTTGAGGACTTCAACGAACTCGACTCTTTCGAACCGAAACTGTTTGCGATCTGCTCGTCAAGTGATCAGCTTCTCCGATTGCCCCGGGGTTCGTCATTCTCGGGCAATGCTGACGTAGCATTCCGATCTCACGCGCCGCCGCGCGACCTGTAGAAGAGGGGTTCGAGTCTTTGGCGCAAGAGCGAGGATGTTCTATCCACGATCACCGTACTCCCAGTCACGCCCCCGCGCAGCGGGCTATCGCGCAGCGATTTTGTGGTGTGCTGGGCATGTTCAGTAGCTTGGAGGTGAAAGTCCTCTACCCAACCTGATGGAGGTGAAGGGTTAGCGATAACGCAAGGGCTGTCGCCGCGAGGCGGGGTCTGAAGGAAGCGTAGAGCAAACGTGCGGGTCGATGGACAAAAACCGGGTACAAGGCGCGAGCATCGGACGAGCGGGCCACATACCGCGAAGTCCATATCCATCAAGGACGCGAAGCGTAGACCCGGCGACGGTGCACGGAAGGCGACTGAACTTACCCCAGGAGATCTGCCCTGTGTCGCTTCGGCGACTGAGAGCGCCGTGAGGCGGTCTGATCGCAGGGCAGAAGTCAGCAGAGGGTATAGTAGGTCATGTCGTCGGCAAGGCTAGTGAGGCACTCCGTCGCCGAAAGGTGGAGTCAACAGATAGGCCGAGCCGGAAACGAGGGCTGAAGGCCCGAACGGGAAGAGCGGCAAGTAGGACATGAGTCTCGAGAGCGACAAGCGGCTGCACATCCAGTTGAGACTGGACTTCCCATCGGCGCCGACGGGTGAAGCCCGGCAGGCGTTGCGGGAAGACATCGAATCGTTCTCGGCGGTGAATGAACCCGAACGCCCGGCCAACGCGCGTCGAGTAATGTTCGAAACGTGTTAGCTCAACTTCTCGAACCGCCGTATACGGACCCGTACGTACGGTGGTGTGGGAGGGGCGGAGCCGCGAGGCTCCCCCCTATCCCGATCTTTGGCACGAACCTGCCGATCCGGAATGTCCGCTTTCACGGCGAGTCTTGGAGGGTAAGCGGTCGTGCCACGGAGATTGCGGAAACGACGTTCATGACCCACTGCGGTCATAAGCAGGGTCGAAATACTACAGCGCAGCAGTCTCCTGCCGTACGGAGTTGTGCTATCCTTTCAGTGGGAAGACGAGAGGCGCCTGCAGCGCCTGCGCCGACCCAGGCAATTCAGGTCTGGCCGAAAACTCGCCCG
>DATKIP010000111.1 GCA_035544015.1 Candidatus Saccharimonadia bacterium | reverse complement strand
GCCGCGGCGCCGAATGCACGGCACAACCAACTGGCCCACGCAGATCAGGAAAATGTGACTTTCAATAGCGCTGGCCGCGCCACGAAAGCACCATGCCTTCGCTCAAGATCCCGCCTTCTGATCGTCAGAACGATCAGAAATGTGAGAAATGCGCGCTAGGACCGGGGACTCTTAGAGTCCGTCTCTAAACTTCAGCAAGGATTACAGAGCTTTCGCAACATGAGGCGGATGGATGCGAGTTTCAAAAACGCAAGGGCGTTTCGGTTGAGATTTTCCCAGTCCTTGGCGAGGCGACGGCAACGGTTGAGCCATGCTATCGTGCGTTCGACGATCCAACGTTTGGGTAACTGAACAAACCCTTTCGCTTGATCGGGGCGTTTGACGATTTCGGTTTCAAGGCAAGGCAGGATTCTGGCGAGCGCGCCACCAAAAATCGGCCCTTGATAGGCGCTGTCGGCAAAGAGCTTTTCGAGAAATGGGAACTGACCGAACAGCGTCGCCAGCAGAGAGATTCCGCCATCGCGATCCTGAATACCTGCGGAATGAACAATAGCGTGCAGCAACAGGCCCATCGTGTCTACGAGAATATGGCGCTTCTTGCCCTTGATCTTCTTGCCCGCATCATAGCCATGTGGATCGATGCAGGCCCCCCTTTTTCGGCGCTCTTCACGCTCTGACTATCGATGATGCAAGCGGTGGGGCTTCCTTCTCGTTGCGCCTTCTCACGGCATTCAACGTAGAGCGCGTGATGGATGCGATCCAGTACGCCGTCGCACTGCCACCAGATGAAATAGTTGTGGACTGTGCTGCGCGGCGGAAAATCCTTCGGAAGGTAGCGCCACTGGCAGCCTGTGCTCAGGATATACATGACCCCGTTCATGACCGTGCGCATGTCGGTTTGCCGCTTGCCGCCACCGCGTCTCGCTGGCGGAATGAACGGCTCGACAAGCGTCCACTCGTCGTCCGTCAGGTCGCTCGGGTATCTCAGGTGATCGCGATTGTATTTAGCTCGGTTCTCATGCGTCCACATCTGCGGTCTCTCCTCGAATCAGACCGCCTTCCTTGGAACACAAACGATTCACACGATTCAACAAGTTTCAAGACGGACACTTAGCGTCTACCGCACGTTCAAGCGGTGTTCCCCGCGCGTGCGGGGCTGAGGCGTATGCCGACAGATGCAGCTTGAAAGCCATCGCGTGTTCCCCGATGACGACGGTCAACAGGAAGTGTTCCCCGCGCGTGCGGGGCTGAGGCGGTCACGTCCTGGAA
>DATKIP010000110.1 GCA_035544015.1 Candidatus Saccharimonadia bacterium | reverse complement strand
CGGTGAAGGCCGGTAACCGTAGCGACCGTAAGAGCCCCAACAGGGCCAGCGTCCCAGCGCCCAGCCAAAGATGGGCCTCAGCCAACTGGAAGTTGACAGATAACGTACACAATCTTTCGCACTTTCAGGATTGACGGCTTCTTCTAAAGTAGAAGGAGCAACCGATGAATGACGAGAAGCCGATGGGTCAGGTGATCCAGATCGATGAAGCCCGGATTCGAGACCATCTCGGTGAGATGGTCCGTGGCACGGTGGAAGAGACGCTGAACGCCATGCTGGATGCCGAGGCGGACCAACTCTGCGGAGCTGGTCGCTATGAGCGCAGCCAGGCTCGGCAAGATACCCGGGCTGGCAGTTACGAGCGGACGCTGCAGACCAGCGCCGGCGGAGTCAATCTCAAGGTTCCGAAGCTGCGGCGCCAGACCTTTGAGACGGCGATCATCGAACGCTACCGCCGGCGGGAGAGCTCGGTCGAGGAAGCGCTAATCGAGATGTATCTGGCGGGGATTTCGGTTCGGCGGGTGGAGGATATCACCGAGGCGCTCTGGGGCACGCGAGTAAGCCCGAGCACGGTGTCGAACCTCAACAAGAAGATCTACGTCAAGATTGAGGCTTGGCGGAACCGGCGGATCGAAGGGGAGCATCCGTACCTTTACCTCGACGGAATCGTGATGAAGCGGACTTGGGCTGGCGAGGTCCGCAACGTCTCGCTGCTGGTGGCCAGCGCCGTCAACTCCGAGGGTTATCGAGAGATTCTTGGGATCTGCGAAGGCGCTAAGGAGGACAAGTCAGGATGGTCGGCGTTTCTGCGGCACCTAGTCGATCGTGGTCTCACGGGCGTGCGATTGATCATTTCCGATGCCTGCCGCGGCCTTATGGAGAGCGCGGCCGAGTACCTGCCCGAGGCGCGATGGCAGCGCTGCATGGTGCATTTTTATCGGAACGTCTTCAGCCACGTGCCGACGACCAAGGTCCGCGAGGTGAGCCATATGCTCAAGGCCATCCATGCCCAGGAGAGCCGGGACGCAGCCGACCGAAAGGCGCGTGCGATCGTCGACGACTTACGTGCCGCCAGAATGAACACGGCGGCCGATCTGGTCGAGCGCAGCGTATCCGAAACGCTGACCTACTACGCCTTCCCGGACATCCACTGGCAGAAGATCCGCACCAATAATCCGCTCGAACGGATCATGAAAGAGATTCGCCGCCGAACCCGTGTCGTTGGAGCATTCCCTGACGGCCAGTCGTGCCTCAACCTGGCAGCCGCGCGGTTGCGCTACATCGCCGGCACTGCATGGTCTGCCAAATGCTACATGAACATGCGGCCTCTCTATCAGCCGCAAGTCATGCAAACCGAAGCCGTCGCCTGAACGAATGTGCGAAAGAATCTGGACACTACCATCACTAGCGTTGTATTCGCTGGAATTGCTGCGCTGGTCTTTATCTCAATCATACAATCGTCGGCGCACATCAGCAGGCCCAGGGGATGGCGCAGGACGGCCCAGCCAGCTACGAATACCGTTCGAGCACCAGATCCATTGCCTCCGTTGTTGCCGCGATCCAGGCCAAAACCGTTACTACCGATATGGTCGCTTCGAGGTAGGAATTCTGAATGAGGAAGTACCCCGTCAGAAGCGCAAAGCCCAAAATGCCGATTACGCGAAGTCCGGCGATAAGCAACGCCAGACGGTTTCTGGGCGAGGCCGGTTCTAGGAGTTCATAAAGCCAAGTCATCCGTAATTCGCTCCTCGCATCCTCAGCATTGCATCAGTGAATGTTCAACACACCGTTAATAAAACGGCGGGTGCTGCCTCTTAAGCTCTGACGGCTCCCTGT
>DATKIP010000109.1 GCA_035544015.1 Candidatus Saccharimonadia bacterium | reverse complement strand
CCTGACCCACCCTCACTTTTGACATAACCATCATTTAGACGCAAAAATGACGGCAAAACGTTTCTGGAGGAAACAAAAATGCCGTCACCAAAAATCATACCGGTGTGCAGCCGGATAGTCCAACAACAGTTATTACCGCAGATCCCACCTCGCTGGAGGCACCAGTTCAAGTTTGGAGTCGCAGCTCTCACCGCCAAGCCGTTTGCCAGCCTGGCTTCAAACGCCCGGCAAACCATAACTCATCCAGATACCGCCAGTACCAAAATGGACCGGCTGACTTGTAATGGGGGGCTAGCTAATGCTTTTGCCGAAGCTGTGTGCGGCCTCGGCTATATCCGGCCAACGAGTATTGTGGCCTGCGACCATTCCGACTTTAACGGCTTGAGTGCCTTCGTCGGGGCCGTCCAAACCCGGCGCGGCCGGGCCATTCCCTGCCTGGTCGAAACGACGTATTCACTCGGATTACCTGCCCACCCTGACGCGCCCAAGCGCAAGCAAGCTATGCGCCAGGCTCGGGCAAAGTCTGAGGAGACCTTGTACGGCCAGGTTGAATCGGCGCTTGTAGCTTGGGCCAAGATGCTCGGGTTCTGGCCTCGGCTCGTCTTTGACCGAGGCTTCGGTGGAACACATCTGGTCCGGGTGCTCGTGGAGCACAAGGCCACGTTTTACATCCGGCTCAAAGCTGGTAGGCGGGTGCTGCTGAGCGACACATGGTTGCCGGTACGGAATCTGGCGGCAACCGACACGACTATCCGGCTGGCCGAGCTGGAGCTGCGGGTTGTGCGGAGTGATGACCCTAAAACCGGTGAGCCTTGGTATATTTTGACCTCTGACCAAACCAGCACCCGGGACCAGATTATCCGGATTTACTACCACCGGTTTGAGGTTGAGGAAACATTTAAAGACCTCAAGCATGTACTTGAGCTGAAGGCGGTGAGATTCATGAAGCCGCTGAGCCTCAAGGTCGTGCTGTGGTTTGCGAGCCTGAGCCTCATTTTGTCGTTTCTGGTGGACTGGTGGGAACAGATTAAATACCCGAGACACCCCAAGAAACAGCTCTCTCATTACAAGCAATTCTTTGAGGCCCTGATGCGGGAGGCCTACGGTCCGCCGACGGATATGATTACGGGAGGGCTGGGGAAGTGAGGGTGGGTCAGA
>DATKIP010000108.1 GCA_035544015.1 Candidatus Saccharimonadia bacterium | reverse complement strand
CTGCGGTAATAACTGTTGTTGGACTATCCGGCTGCACACCGGTATGATTTTTGGTGACGGCATTTTTGTTTCCTCCAGAAACGTTTTGCCGTCATTTTTGCGTCTAAATGATGGTTATGTCAAAAGTGAGGGTGGGTCAGGGTTTTTGTGATGATTATTGGCGCTGGAAGCCCAAAATGAAATAACCCTGCTCAATGGGCGAGAGATGCTGTTTGGCCGCTGCGGCAGTGAGGTCGGCGTGTTGCCACGGGTCGCACTCGGTAAAAAGGCGGCCGGCGGGAGCGAGATGATCGGGCAGGCCGGTGAGGAAACGGCGATAGAGGTTTAGGCCATCGGGGCCGCCAAAGAGGGCGACGGCTGGCTCTTTCGTGACCTCAGGCATGAGGTCGGCATCTTCACGCAGGTACGGGAGATTGGTGACGATGGTGGCGTAGCGGCCGGGGACGTCCTGCCACAGGTCGGATTGGATGAAGGCGAGATTGACGTGGTGGGTGGCGGCGTTGCGGCGGGCGACAGCCAGCGCCTCGGCGGTGACGTCGGTGGCAGTGATGTGCAGGTCGGGACGGTGAGCGGCGATGGCGATGGCGATGGCGCCGGAGCCGGTGCCGATGTCGATGAGATGGGAGTTTGGTGGTGCGTATTTGATGGCCCACTCGACCATTTGCTCGGTTTCGATGCGGGGGGTGAGGACGTCGGGAGTGATTTCGAAATCGAGGCCGTAGAATTCGCGGTTGCCGGTGAGGTGGACGACCGGGATGTGCTCGGAGCGGCGGGAAATGTAGGATTCGAAGTCGGCGACCTGGAAGGTGGTGAGCGGCTCGTCGTCGTGGGCGAGCAGCCAGGCGCGGTCGTGGCGCAGGGTATGGGCCAGGAGCAGCTCGGCGTCGAGCCGGGCGCCGGGGATGCGGTGTTCATCGAGGAAGGCGATGGCGGTGGTGAGGGCTTCGCGGATGGTGGTGGCAGGATGGCTCGTCATGTGGCGGCTTGTTCGAGCCCCAGGCGCAGATCTTCGGCGCGGAGGGCTTCAAGCATGTCGTGGATGCCGCCGAGCATGAAGCCGGGGAGACCGTGCTGGGTGCGGCCGATGCGGTGGTCGGTGACGCGGTCTTGGGGGAAGTTGTAGGTACGAATTTTTTCGGAGCGGTCGCCGGTGCCGATTTGGCCGAGGCGCACCTCGCGGTTTTCGCGCTGTTCTTCTTCCATTTTGAGCGCGAGCAGGCGCGAGCGGAGTACGCCCATGGCTTTGAGCTTGTTTTTGAGCTGAGATTTTTCGTCTTGGCAGGTGACCACGAGGCCGCTCGGGAGGTGCGTAATGCGCACGGCGGAGTCGGTGGTGTTGACGGATTGGCCGCCGTGGCCGCCGGAGCGGTAGACATCGATGCGCAGATCTTGCTCGCGGATTTCGAGGTCGGTTTCCTCGGCTTCGGGGAGCACGGCGACGGTGACAGTACTGGTGTGCACCCGGCCCTGGGATTCGGTTTCGGGAACGCGTTGCACGCGGTGCACGCCGGATTCGTATTTGAGCCAGCCGTAGGCCTCGGGGCCTTTGATCTCGAAGATGATTTCTTTGTAGCCGCCGACGTCGCTGGGGGATTCACTCACGAGCTCGATGTGCCAACCGGGTTGGTTTTCGACATAGCGGGCGTACATACGATAGAGCTCGCCAGCAAATAGGCTGGCCTCGTCGCCGCCGGCGCCGGCGCGGATTTCGATGACGGCGTTTTTGGCGTCGGCGGGGTCTTTGGGGACTAGCGCCAGGCGGAGCTCGTCGTTGGTGCGGGCGAGCTGCTCCTCGAGGGCGGGAATTTCCTCGCGCGCGAGTTCGCCGAGCTCGGGGTCGCTGAGCATTTCGTGGTTTTGCGCTAGGTGGTCGGCGAGGGTGCGGCGGCGGTCGTAGAGCTCGATGAGGGGCGAAAGCTCAGCTTGGCGTTTGGCGAGCGCTACCATTTCGGGTGTGCCAAAGAGCGCCGGGTCGGTCATGCGGCCGGCGATGTCGTCGTATTCGGTGCGAAGTTTGTGCTCGGTGGGATCCATGATCTACTTGATTATACGGCAATAAAGGCGGGTGGCGAACCCGGGGGTGTTCGTGCCCCCGGGTTCGCGTTGAACCGATCGGAGCGGCTACTCGGCGAGAGGGTCGTACTCGCCGGCGGGCCCAGTGGTAACTCGCACGCGGGTGGCGCAGGAGGTGCCGTCATCTGTGGCTTCGGAGGCGACCTCGATGCGGTAGCCGCCGAACAAGGTGGTGCGGCCCGGCAGTAGTATCTGGACTGGGCTCACGCTGCCGTCGCCGAAGTCCTGGAACACGTGCACGCAGCCGCTGGGCCCGTTCACGGGCGTGGCGCAGAGGTCCGGTGCGATGTACACCTCGCCCGACACCGGCTGCCAGGTGGCGAGGATCCGCACGATGAGGGTGCCGGGTCCGCCGTTTCTGGACTCTTCGAATCGGGCGACGAGCAGGTTGCCGTGGGGCAGGGGATGGGTTACGGGGTGGCTCTCCGCCACGTAGAGCTCCGCCCACTGCTCGGTGGGCCCGACCACTAGCTTGGCGAGGTCGGTACCGTGGTAGTTGGCGCGCTGAGCAGGGATGCCCGGGTATACTTCCTGCCAGTTGCCGTTGAGGTGGCGCTCTGGGGAGTAGGGGGCCGTGTCGGTCGGGTTCGCAGTGGTCATGTCAACGACGCTCCTCGGTCGGTACCGCATGCGTCTTGGCAGGCACAATGGAAAGCGGCTTTGTTTTTATACCATGTTTTTTGTATTTTTTCAATAAAAAACCGGCCTTGGAGACCGGTTTTTGAGAGAGACGAAGATTTAAGCTTTGGGTTCAGTTTCAGCTTCGACGGTTTCGGTTTGGAGTTCTTCCTGGATCTTGGCGACCTCAGGGTCTTTTTTGTTTTCGGCGGCGGCTTTGGCCTCGGCGCGCTTGGTGGCTTCGGCCTGGCGGGCCTTGAATTTGTCGACGCGGCCGGCGGTGTCGATGAGTTTTTGCTTGCCGGTGTAGAACGGGTGGCAGTTGGAGCAAATTTCCACGCTAATTTCCTTCACGGTCGAATGGGTCGTGAAGGTAGTGTTGCAACCGTTGCAGTGAACGGTGGTCTCGAGAAGTTCGGGGTGAATGCCGGTTTTCATAACTTGACGATTGTACCTGATGATGGAGCGTAGGTCAAGGTTTGGGATTGGGCAGACTGCTGCTCTTGACATATTTGGATAAATGTTTTAGATTGTTGGCACTGGCGCGGCGGGCTTCGCTCGCGCTTGCTCTTACGGGGATTAGTCCGGGAGGTGATATGCGTGCGTGCCGACTATGGCAACGTGGTGCTGTTCATCGGGCCAAACGGCGCCGGTAAGACGACCACGGCAAGGGGGGTGGCGCAACATCTGCAACAGGTTGGTGCGGCGGCTGTGGTGGTCTCGATCGAGATACTGCATCGGGCAGTGGTGGGCTGGGCCTGCCGTGACTCCGTTTCTCGCGGTTCGGGTCCCATGCGGCGGCGCCGTCTGCGGTCGTACCGTTCGAGTGAGCTGGTCGCGCTGGCTCGCCAAGCCGGGATGCATATCGGCCCGGATGGAGACCTCTGCCGGGGGGCCGGACAGCTTTTGCCGGACCCTTGCTCGAATCGAGCAAGCGCTGTCGCGGTGGCGAAGTGGCGCGGCGATCGGCTGGTAGGTGAGTATGTCCGTACGCTGGTGGCCGAATTCGCCGCCGGCTATGACGGCATCGTGCTCGTCGATGGGCGGTTCCGCCAGGACTTCCCTGAGGCATGGCTCACGATGTGCCTCGGAGTGTCGCCTCGGGTCGCGGCGCTGCGGGCTCGACGGAGCCAGAGGGCAGTGAGGCGCCGCGACCGCCAGGATTGGCGCGCGAGGGGCTCGTTGCGGCTTCCGCAGGATCTGTCTGAGGGCTTCGGGATCCTGGACACTGATCCGCTCTCGCCGGAGCAGGCCTGTGCCGTGGTGCTTCAGTGGATGTACGGACACATGGGCCTCGCAATGGAGGCGGTGTGATTTTATGGCTCGCGGAGAAAGGTTTTGCCGTTCTCGGCGAGCCTTTCTTCTTTGCGGCGGGGTGTTGTCTTGCACGGGTAAATCTGCTATAGTCCGGGAGCTTAAATATTTTAACGAATCAGCCCGGCCGTAATCCTCCCGCTTGGGTGGTCGTGCGTAGATGAAAGGACACAATAATGGCTGATGTAAGCCTAAAAGAACTACTTGAGGCCGGTGCACACTTTGGGCATCAGACCCGCCGGTGGAATCCCAAAATGCGCGAGTACATTTATGGCGCGCGGGGCGGGGTGCACATTTTGGACCTCACCAAGACGGGCATAATGCTCAAAGAGGCCACGACATTTGCGCGCGAAACCGCGTCGCATGGCGGCAAGGTTTTGCTCGTGGGCACCAAGCGCCAGGCGGCGCCGGTGATCAAGGAAATCGCCGAGGCCAATAATTTGCCATACGTTACCGAGCGATGGCTGGGTGGCATGCTCACCAACTTCCGTACTATTCGGTTGCAGGTGCAGCGGCTCAAGAAACTTGAGGCGGGTTTGGAGAGCGACTTCCAGGCCAAGTACAACAAGAAAGAATTGCTCGATTTTTCAAACGAGGTAGCAGCGCTCAACCGTGTCTTTGGCGGCATTAAGCACATGGATGGCTTGCCGGCGGCGATTTATGTCGTGGATGTGCCGGGCGAGATGATCGCCGTGGCCGAGGCGCGTAAACTGGGTATTCCGGTGATCGCGATCGTGGATAGCAACGCCGACCCCGATCTGGTGGATTACAAAATTCCGGCCAATGACGACGCCATCAAGAGCGTGCGGGTAATCACGGGTGCGGTGGCAGAGGCGGCGGCTGAAGGCGCCAAGCTGCACGCCAGCAAGGCGGCTGATAAGACGGAGGAGGCTTAAGTCATGGCGGTTTCGGTAGAAGATATCAAAAAACTGCGCGACCAAACGGGCGCAGGAATGATGAAGGCCAAAGAGGCGCTTGAGGCTGCCGGCGGTGATTTTGATGCGGCGGTGAAGTATTTGCGCGAAAAGGGCGAGGCCTCGGCGGCCAAAAAGAGCGATCGCGAGGCTCGGGCTGGCGTGATCGAAGGTTATGTGCACGGCGGCCGCATTGGCGTGCTCGTGGAGGTGAACTGCGAAACTGATTTTGTGGCGCGTACGGATGACTTTAAGATCTTTGTGCGCGACGTAGCGATGCACATTGCGGCGGCGGCGCCCGAATATTTGAACCCGGAGGCAGTGCCAGCTGAGGTGGTAGAGAGCGAGAAGGCGATCTATCGCAAGGAGGTTGAGGGCAAGCCGGCCGAGATTATTGAGAAGATCGTGGATGGCAAACTAGCTAAATACTATGAGCAGGTTTGCCTGATCAACCAGCCGTTTGTGAAGGATCCCGACGTAACGGTAGGTAAATTGACTACAGACTTAATTGCCAAATTGGGAGAGAATATAGTCATTCGCCGGTATACGCGGATGGAACTAGGAGGGGTATGATTCGAGCACTCGTTGAATCGACTGGACTGAAAATGGAAAAGGCCGTGGTGCACTTTGGCGAGGACCTCAAGAGCTTGCGCACCGGCCGCGCCTCAGTGGCGTTGTTGGATGGCGTGATCGTGGAGCTGTACGGCGCGGTGCAGCCGCTTCGGGCGGTGGCTTCGGTGAGCACGCCCGATGCGCGTAGTCTGGCGGTGGCGCCGTGGGACAAGACCGCGATTGGGCCGATTGAGAAGGCGATTCGAGAAAATCAGGCGCTGGGGCTCAACCCGAGCAATGATGGTAACGTGGTGCGGATGAGCATTCCGCCGTTGACCGAGGAGCGTCGCAAAGAGATTGTAAAAAGCCTGGGTAGCAAGGTGGAGGACTGCCGGATTGCGTTGCGCAATATCCGCCACGACGTGCTGGGCGAGGTCAAGAAGCTGGAAAAAGCCAAAGAGGCGACAAGCGACGACGTGAAGTTTGCTGAAGCTGAACTGAACAAAATGATTGAGAAGTTTCAGCGCCGCATCGAGGAGCTCGAGGCCGCCAAAGCCAAGGAGATCATGGAGGTCTAGTGACCGAATCCGTGCCTGCGAGGCTGGTGCCGACTCATTTGGGGCTGATTTTGGATGGCAACCGGCGCTGGGCACGGGCTGAGGGTTTGCCGCAGCTTGAGGGGCACCGTCGTGGTTACGAAAATCTGCACGAGATCGTGCGAGAGGCGGTTGGTCGTGGTGTACGCTACGTTTCGGCGTATGTTTTTTCCACCGAAAATTGGCGGCGGAGTAGTGAAGAAGTGGAATATTTGATGGATCTTTTGGTGTGGATTGCCACCAAGGAGCTCGGTAAATATGCTCGCGAGGGCCTGAAGGTGGTGTTTGTGGGCTCGCGGGAGCGGCTGAGCGTGAAGGTGCTGAGGGCTATTGAATCAGCCGAGGCCAAAACGGCTCACAACACGCGGGCGGTGGTGGCGATGTGTTTCAACTACGGTGGCCACGTGGAGCTGGCTGAAGGCGTGGCGCGGTTGGTGGCCGATGGGGTAGCGGCGGCCGAAGTGACCGTGGAGCGGCTGGCGGGGTATTTGTATCACCCCGAATTGCCGCCGGTCGACTTCGTGATTCGGACATCGGGCGAGCAGCGCTTGAGCGGCTTTATGCTGTGGCGAGTGAGCTACGCCGAGCTGTACTTTACGCCTACCCCGTGGCCGGCGTTTACCGTGGCTGATCTGGGTGTGGCCTTCGATGAATACGAACGGCGGCAGCGGCGGTTTGGCAAATAGGTTACAATAGATAGCGATGCTAGTTATTATTCTTGTGATTGTGCTGTTTTCGCTGCTGGTGATTTTGCACGAGTTGGGGCACTTTGTGGCTGCTCGACGCGGCGGCGTAGAGGTGGAAGAGTTTGGTATTGGATTTCCGCCGCGGCTGTGGGGGAAGAAGATTAAGGGCACGTTGTATTCGATAAACTGGTTTCCGTTGGGCGGGTTTGTGCGTCTGAAGGGTGAGGATACGGCCGAATCGGGGGCGGGGACGTTTGCGGCGGCTAAATTTGGTACCAAGGCCAAGATCTTGCTGGCCGGGGTGGCGATGAATTTGCTAACGGCGGTGGTATTGCTGTACGGCTTGTGCGTGACGGGCTTGCCGGCGCTGGGGCCGTCGTTTGAGCCATCGTTTTTGCACACTGAGTATGCCCAGCCGCGGGAGTTGATTTTGGCCGAGGTGGTGGCGGGTTCGCCGGCGGCTGCGGCAGGCTTGAAGCGAGGTGATTATTTGCTGTCGGCCGGGGGCACCAAGCTCGCTAGTGAGGCGGCGCTGCGGGATTATACCAAGACTCATGCTGGTCAGACCGTGCAGCTGCAGGTCCGGAGCGGTTCGGCTGCGCGCGAGGTGTCGGTGAAGCTGCGCGAAGCGGGGTCCAAGGACGGGTATCTAGGCGTAGGCAGCCAACAGGTGTACAAGCTGCGGTACGATCCGTTGAGTGCTGTGGCGGCGGCGTTGTACATTACGGGGGCGTTGTTTGTGGCGACGATCGTGGGGGTGGTGATGCTGCTCGTGCACATACCGGCGTTGCTCGTGGGGTTGTTTTCGCCGGCGGTACCAGCGGCGGCGGAAGCGGCTTCGGGTCCGCTCGGCATTGTGTTTATTTTGCAGAGTTTGTCGTCGCTGGGATTGGCTTATATCTTTGTGTTTATGGCTAATATTGCGGTGGCGCTGGCGGCGTTTAATGTGCTGCCGCTGCCGGCGCTCGATGGGGGTCGGCTGGCGGTAATTACGCTGCGGCGGTTTATGAAGCGGAGTATTTCGGCCGAAACAGAGGCCAAAATTCACACGATTGGTTTTATGGCGCTGATGGCGTTGATGGTTGTGATTACGATTTACGATGTGCGAAAGCGTCCCTAGGTGAAGGGGCCGAAGGAGCTGCCGGAATATTTGCGGGTACCGTGGGGGGTTCGCGATGCGGTGCTCCTGGTGGCTGGGTGGTTTGTGGCACAGGTGCTGCTGGGGGTGATTTTGGCGTTGCTGGCGCGGGTGATACCGCCGGTAGCGGGGTTTTTGGCCGGGGTGCGCAGCGAGGATGTGGGGGCCACCTTTGCGCTGGATCTGATTGGCGTGGCGCTGGGATTTGGCTTGATGGCGCTGTTTTTGAGGCACTACCGAGTGGGCTGGCAGATGGTAGGTTGGCGGCGGGTGAGTGTGTGGCGCGCGGTGGGGTACTTGGTGGTTATTTTGGTCGTGTTTTTGATCGCGGCGCAGGTGACGCTGGAGCTGGTGAAGCTGCTGGTGCCGGCATTTGATCCGAATCAGGCGCAGACGAACGAGTTTACGAAGGGGGCGGATTCGCACTGGAGCTTGGCCTTGATCGCGCTCGTGCTGATACCGCCAGTACTCGAGGAGACGATATTTCGGGGCTTTATTTTTCCGGCGTTGGCTAAGCGAACGGGATTGATTTGGGGGGCGGTGCTGTCGTCGGCTTTGTTTGGGCTAGCGCATGGGCAGGCGAATTTGTTTGTGTATACGATGATTTTAGGCTTGCTGCTGTGCTTTATGTACGTGCGCACACGCAGCATTGTGCCGGGGATATTGCTGCATATGGTCAATAATTACTTGGCGTTTTTGGCGATTACGAGTAAGTAGCTTGGGTATTCGTGACGGGGTTGACCGGGTCGGCGTCCCTAGTGTATTTTTGCTGTCCCGGGGAATGTAGTAACGGGGAATAGATTCCCCGGGACAGCATTTTGTGATAGTAGTATCGGAAGGTTGGGAGGCATGGAGCGTTATATATTTGAACCGTCATTTCGGTTAGTGGATACACTAATATTGGCTTCGTTGAGCCGAGAGCCGCGGCATGGTTATGAACTGGAGGCGCATGTGACGAATATCTCGCGGGGACGGGTGGCGTCGGGGAACGCGACGGTTTATAAGGCAGTGAAGCGGCTGGCGGGGGATGGTTTGGTGACGGTGATGGTGGGATCGCAGGGAGACCGGCGGCGGTATTACGAGATTACCCGCGAAGGGCGGGCGCAGCTGGGACGAGATTTGGGGTTGCTGCGGCGGACGGTGCAGGCATTTGATGAGAGATTTTGACACGGTAGCGGTGGCATGATACTTTGCTTGCAAAGCTGTGAATGGGTCTCCCGCCCTGGAGCTGCCGGCGATGAGCCGTGCCGGACCTCACCGTGATCTGAGAAATTAAGGCCGAAGCGATTCGGTGAAGACAAGATGGTACCACGAGATAGCCTCGTTCTTGTCAGACGTGATTTTTTGCGTTTGGCGGGAGCGATTTTTTAATAACGGAGAGACTTTGATGAGATTATCACAGACCTTATTTAAGACGAGTAAAACCCTGGCCGGAGAGGGCGACAGCCTCAATTACCAGTTGCTGACGCGGGCGGGGTTTGTGGACCAGTTGATGGCGGGGGTGTATACCTACATGCCGCTGGGGCTGCGGGTGCTGCGCAAGATTGAGCAAGTGGTGCGCGAGGAGATGAACGGGCTGGGCGCGGAGGAGATTTTGATGCCGACATTGCACCCGAAGGAGCCGTGGGTGAAGACGGGCGGTTGGGACGGCATTGACGTGCTGTTTAAGATCAAAAGCCGCACGGGCAATGACTATGCTTTGGGGCAGAGCGAGGAGGAGGTGGTGAGCCCGCTGGTGCTGAGTCGAGCGCAGTCGTATAAGCAGTATCCGGTGAAGGTGTACCAGATTCATTGGAAGTACCGGGATGAACTGCGGGCCAAGAGCGGGATTATGCGCGGGCGCGAGTTCTTCATGAAGGATATGTACTCGTTTCATACCACGCAGGCGGATTTTGACGCATTTTACAAAGAGGCGAAAGAGGCGTACCTGCGGATTTTCAAGCGGCTGGGTTTGACGGCCAAGGTGACGGAGGCTTCGGGGGGTGCGTTTAGCGAGAAGGTGAGCTACGAATTTGAGGTGCTGACCGATGCGGGTGAAGACGTAATTTATTATTGCGACAATTGTGACTTTTGTGTGGAGGATGAGATTGCCAAGGTGAAGCCCGGCGATGTGTGTCCGCGGTGTAGCAAGGATAAGCTTAAGGAAGCCAAAAGTGCCGAGGTAGGCAATGTGTTTGACCTGGGGCAAAAGTATGGCAAGGCGTTTGATCTGGGGTTTGTGGATGAGCACGACCAGAAACAGTATCCGGTGATTGGGTGCTATGGTATTGGGATTTCGCGCGTGATGGGCGTGATTGTGGAGAAATATAACGATGAGAAGGGCATAATGTGGCCCGAAAGCGTGGCGCCGTTTGCGGTGCACTTGGTGCGGCTGGGAGCGGATGATGCAGTGACGGTGGCGGCCGATGCGTTGTACGACGAGCTGATGCGGGCTGGTGTGGAGGTACTCTACGATGACCGCGACGCGCCGGCGGGAGCGAAGTTCGCGGATGCGGATTTGATAGGCGTGCCGTTGCGGTTGACGGTGAGCAAGCGCACGCTGGAGCAGGGCTCGGTGGAGTGGAAGCGGCGGGACGGGGATGAGGTGGAGTTGGTGAAATTGGGTGTGGTGGCGAGTAGGGTCCGACCCTAGCCTAGGGTTCGTCCCTAAACATGCCGAGGCCCCCGTGCGCATGGTGTGCGCACGGGGGCCGGTGGCCGGCTCCTGAGGAGCCGGTATCGTTAGTTGGGCTTGGTACGGCCCTTGATGATGAGGGGCAGTACGGCCTCGGCCAGGCGGATTTCGCCGAGGCCGGTGGGGTGGAACCGGTCGGGGTCGGCCACCCCGCGGATGTCGGGGCCGAGTCCGGGTGGACTCGGCTCGCACAGCCGGGTGAGGTGCGGCGTGGCGACGTCGAAGTGGTACTTTTCGGCGCCGGTGGTCAGGACCGCGTTGAGTTCGTCGCCCAGCGACCGCAGGTACGCGATCTTTTTCTCGTTGAGCGGCTTGACGCCCGCTATGCCCGGTGGCCCTTGCAGGTCTGGGCAACTCGGATTGAGCTTGACGGCGTCGGGGCTGAGCGCTTCGTACGACTTCACGATGATGATCTGCGGATGGGTGGGCAACTCGTTGAGGTCGCGCAGGAGCTGGCCGTACGCCTGGTCGAAGTCGGTCAGCAGGTACTCGAACTCCGAGTGCATGAACGGGTCGCTGCAGTCGACTACGATGTAGCAGTAGCCGATGGCGTCGGCCCAGCGGACATCGTTGGCGCCGATCATTACTACCACGAATTTGAGGCTCTTGATGTTCTTGAGTAGCCCCACTTGTGGCGGCAGGTACCGGTTGCTGCGCAGCTGGGAGCCGCGAAGGCCGGCGGCGACGGTGGCGCTGGGGCAGGCCAGGTTGGCCACCTTGACGAGGAGTTGCTGTTTGAGCTCCTCGGCTAGCGAGTCGCTGCTGCGGCCGCAGTCGCGGTCGTCTTGGGTCGGGTTGGCGACGAGCGGGCCGCCTTGCTCGGAAACCCGGGAGTCGCCCGCTACGGCGCCCTCGACGTCGGTGAGCACCGGGCCGGTGGGCGACGGCGTGACATAGGTGGTGCCGAAGATGTCGGCTAGCGACTCGGCGCCCGCCAGACCGTGGGCGCCAACGGCGGTGCCGGTGAGGCAGAGCGCCAGAGCCGTCAGGACGCCGGCGAGCACGCAGACCGCCCGCCGCAAGATCGGTTGGCCATAGCGCTGCCGGAATTCCAGTAGCGTGAGGCTGACTTGATCTGGGCGGCGCCGGCTTTGGCGCCGGAGTGCGAACAGGACTCGTCCGAGCTCGAGGATGGCGTACAGCCCGAGAGCGATGCCGACGGCGAACATCGCGAGCAGGCCGAGGTAGCGGAGGATTCCGCCCCAGATTCCGGGTCCGAAGGCGCTCTCAGTGGACCCGTTTTGGGGGTTGAGGGCTTTGCCCGCAGCCTCATTCCGGACGAATGGTCCTTTCTGAAGGCGGGGCCGGATGGGTCCGTACACCTGGTATTTGGGGATGTCGAGCTTGGTGTTGCCGATCTGCACCACCTGGGCCGGTCCTGACAGTGACAGGTCTGGAGGTTTGGCGCCGACCGTGACGTGCTGGCCGGCAGCCACCACGTCTTGGCCCGGGGTGATGATGAGCGCTAGCGGGATGGCCGCAGTGATGCTCACCAATACGAGCAGGGTTGTACGCCACGACCGCAGCTCGCGTAGGGCGCGGCGGGCGTTCCGTAGCAGGAGCAGTGAGGTGCACAATGGGATTTCGATTATCCACAGGCCGAAACGCCTGAGCTTTTGGGTCCGGCGGCTCTTGGGTGGACGGGTGTCAGAGAGCGCCGTTCCGGGGCCCTCGGTGTCGATGGCCATGGTGGTGGTCCCTTCTCGATGGACGGGGGTGGTCTGCGGAAACGGTGCACCATACTTTACGTTAAAACGCTAGCCTAAGCAAGATTGTGTGGTGGGGCAGTGGTTAATCGTGTGCCCATTCGACGGTGAAATCGCGGATCACCTGGTAGAAACGGTCGAGGTCGGCGAGGTCGATCCATTCGGCGGGGCCGTGGTGGTCGCCGCCGGTGGGACGGACGGTGATGACGGGGATGTTGTGGGCGGCAAAGAAGCGGGCGTCGGAGGCGCCGTGAGCGATAATATTGTGGAGCGGATGGCCGGTGACGCGTTCGGCGATGCGGCGAAACATCACGCCGGGACCGTCGTCGGGGACGAGGTAGGGGGCGCTGGCGACAACGGTTTCGGCGTCGACGCCCGGAATGGCCTGACGAGCGGCCTCGACCCAGGCGGCGACCGTGTCGAGGGTGGTGCCGGGGGTGAGGCGGATATCGACATAGGCTTCGGCGGTGTCGGCGACTTGGTTGGCGGCGGTGCCGCCGGTGATGCGGCCGAGATTGAGGGTGGCGTGTTCGTGGGCGGGGTCGCCGCATGGCTCGATGACGGTGTGGCGGCGAAGTTCGTCGACGAAGCGGATGAGTTGATCGATGGCGTTGACGCCGTTCCAGGGTCGGGAGGCGTGGGAGGCTCGGCCGCGGCTCGTGAGCTTCCACCAGACGATGCCTTTGGCGCCGGTTTCCATTTCCCAATTGACGCCGCCGTCGGGCAGGAGCACGGCTTCGCCGCGGTAGCCGTTTTGGGTGAGCCAATGAACGCCGTCCTGGCCGCCGACTTCTTCGTCGGTGGTGATCATGAGGCCGAGGTTGTACTGGCTGAGCTTTGAGCCGAGCTCTTGGAGCAGGGCAATGAAGGTGGCGATGGCGAATTTCATGTCGTAGGAGCCGCGGCCGATGAGCCGGCCGCCAGCGAGGCGCGGCTCGAAAGCGGCTACGGGAGCCGGGACTACGTCCATGTGGGCTTGCAGCCAGAGTCGCGGGGTGCGGGTGGGGCGGGTGGTGACGATAAGTGCGGGGAAGTCGTTGTGCTCGAGGCGCAGAATGTGGAGCGGGAGATTGGTAAGCTGCTGTTCGACCCAATCCAGCGCGGCCCGGTTCGTGGCGTGGGCGTCGGTGATGGTGGGGAAGCGAATTAAATGCGAAAGCAGGTCGGCGAGGGTGGGGGATTGAGGCACGGTTGTAATCATAGCGGATTTTTCCTTCATTGGTAGCGTAACAGGGGGGTGCGGGGGCGGAGCACCAGACGGTTGCGCTTGTGGCGCGTGTCTGGCGCTCCGCCCCGGGGGTGACGACTAGGCCATGAGGGCCGGGGTGTCACTGATTGGGCGCAGCTGGCTGGCGCTTGGGTCTGGCCAGTAGCTGACCGAGTGGCCGAGGCCGCCCCGCGAGTGCTCGATGTAATCGAGGAGCATCAGACGGGTGGCTTCGGCGGCGGGGTGGCCGCCTTGGAGGTAGTGCGTGCGCCGGGCGAGTTGCCAGCCGGCGCCCGTCAGTGCCTGGCTGCCCCGCGCGACTCGGCGGGCGATTGGCTCCAGGAACTGTTCCACTTCGTCGCTTGCGACGCCCCAGAGCATCCAGCCTTCGCGGGTGCGGGGGAGCAGGTCGTGGCGGACGATGTCGTGGGCGTGCCGGGTATCCAGGCGACCGGACGCGTCCGGCCAGATCAGGGGCTCGTTGGCGTCGTGCCTGCAGGCGGATTCGAAGTTGGCCTCGGCGTGGGGTTCGAGCGGGCCTGTGTAGTCGGCGGCGAATGGGTTGGCCATCAGCCCGCCGACGAGCACCAGGGCGGCGAATATGTCGGCGAGGGTTGGCCCCGACGACAGGTGGCGCAGCTCATGCCGCAGGTGTCGGCCGCGGGTGTCGGCGACGATACGGTCGATGATCGGCCATGAGGTGCCCACAGCCAGTGCGAGACTGTCGAGATCCGGCAGGATCCCGCGTTGAGCCTTGCTCAGACTGCGTTCGCGGTCCGGTCGGTACAGGATGGGCGGTAGCTCGGTCGCGCAGCGAATGGGCTCGTTGGGGTCCGTGATGTAGTTGTTGACCCTGCAGCGTTCGGGACCAACGGCCAGGTGGAAGAGCCGGTGGCGCAGGTCCTGGCCACTGGCTCCGCCAAACGGCAGTGGTGCGTTGGCAGTGACAGCCATGATGGGGCCGGCTGTGGCCACCGCCAGGTTGTGTGCCGGCACGATCGTTCCCAGCCCCGGGAAGTAGAAGTGGGGCTGCACGCTCGAGTTGGGCATCAGCGTGTCCACTGAAGTGGAGCAGAACTCGTACCGTTGGCCGTCGGGGTCGTTGAGTTCGGCGGAGACCGGTTCGCGGTCTTGCCATAGGGCTTTTTGCAGCACGGCGTAGCGGCCGCCTGAAGAGCGGTGGCCGGGGACGAGCTGGTCGGCGCCCATGGTTGGCAGGATGCCGATGAGGACCACGAAGGCGCCTTCGGCGGCGGCGAGCTCGACGATCGTGTCGAGGAGCCTCTCGGCCTCCTGGTACATCCGGGTGAGCCCCCGGCCGAGGAGCGGTTGGGGGGTGAGGTTGAGCTCGAGCTGGCAAGATGCGAGCTCGGGTACTACGTTGGTAATGCTGCGAGCTCGAAGTTGCTCGAGAATGAGAGGGGCGAGCCCAAAGTAAGGCCGGCCGTGTTCATTTACGAGGTGCAGCTCAATCTCGAGCCCCACTGATGGGACGGCGTCGAGGCTCAGGCGTCGCTCGCACACCCTCAGGGCGTGGAGCTGGCGCGGGAGCCGGCGGCGGAGTAGGTAGGAGCTCAACCGGCCGACGGACTGAACAGCTTGCGTACCCATGGGTACCTCCAATGTCGAGGTGCGAGGCGGGCTCTGGCGCGCGCCTAGGGATTGATGGTGCGGCCGGAGCCGGCGGGGATGGCCAGCATGGCTTCGGTTGGTTCGATCCGGAAGTCGCCGTAGTGTTTCAGCTCTACGACGGCGTCGAGCAGAGTCGGCGTTACGACCAGATCGACCGTGGAGTTTGTCAGTATTTTGTGACGAGTGCCGTACGTGATCTCGGCGGCCCGGAGGACGACGTTCAAATTGCGGAAGCCCCGACCGTGGGTCGTGATTCGGAATGGCACGGTCTGGGCCGGGGTTGCCGGGTTTGTGTCGGCGCGCGGCGGGTCCGGCTGGATCTTCGCGCGACGCCTCATGGCTACGCGATCTTTTCTGGTTGGCACCCTGACTCCATTTTCCGGCCGCTTGGCGGGCAGCCTGTGCGAGGGTTGAATCAGGCACGGGCGGCCCGGGGGAGGCCGAACAACGAAAAACCGCTCCTTGCGGAGCGGTGTCTGGGGTGAGGTTTACGAAGTACTAAACGCTCTGACCAGGCACCGCCGGTCCCAGAATCAGAACTACCAGAAACATGTCCCGCCGAAGCGGGGCTGCAATTCGATTAAGTGATGCGGCTGAGGTCATAGCGAAAGGGTATCAGCGCGGTGGGGGTTTGTCAAAACATGGGCGGGAGCCGAGGGCGGAGAGAGTTAATTCTCTCCGCCCTCGGTGCATCAGTCTCCCTGGCCGGTGGCCGGTCTAGATTTTGACCTCGATGACGCGGAAGAGCTCGGCGTACTCCATGCCGTGCTGGTGGCCGATGGCGGTCGACCAGCGTCGCACCCAGGCTTCGACGCCGGTATCTTGCTGACTGGCGTGGGCGCGGATCGCCGCGATTTTGGCTTCCTGTTGGTCCGAAACGTCGCTGACGAAGTTGGCTTCGGGGCCGAGTGTCATGAGCACGAGCCGGGGTACGGTATGCGGCTGGAGGCCCTTCTCGGCCAAGAGCTCGGGGAAGCTGGGGCGATTGCGGGCATAGAGGCCGACGGCGGCGTGCGCGGCCCAGGCGGCGGCGAGGTGGTCGGGGTGGCCCAGGTAGCCATACTCGTCGGAGTCGATGAACTTGGGGTCCCAGGCGACGACGGTGTCGGGGGCGAGGCGGCGAATATCGCGGACGATTTCGCGCCGGACGTCGAGTGAGTCGGCGAGGGCGCCGTCTTCGAAGTCGGAGAAAAACACATCCTTGACGCCCAGGAGGGCGGCGGCTTGGCGCTGCTCGTCTTGGCGCTGCTGCGCTGCCCCGCCGCGACTGCCGTCGGTGAGCACGCGCAGATAGATTTCGGCGCCGGCTTCGGCCCAGCGTGCGAGTGTACCGCCGGCAAAGCAGTCCGTGTCGTCGGCGTGCGGGACTACTGCCAGGACAATTTGAGGCGTGAATGCGAGTTTTTTCATAGACCGGCCTTTCGGAATGTGAAGCTGCGGGAGACTGATGCGGTCCAGATCGTTACGATCTGGAGACTGAGCTTGCCGCAAGCTTCAGAGCGCAACCCCGGGCGCACGAAAAAACCGCCGGAGGCGGAGGGGAGGGTGCGGCGAGGGGTTGTTGGCACTGTTAATTCCATCTCGCGCGCTAGAAACAACAACAAGTGGTGGAATTGAACGTCATGGGCTTAGCCTAGCATGATGGGAGCGGTGTGGTCAAAATTGGGTTACGAGTTGACTTTTGGGCGGCTGACCGCCAAACTATCGGTTAAATATGAAATTGCTTTCGCCCAACTTCTATGCCTGGTATTTTTTTACGGATAACCTTCCCCGAGGCTAGATTTTAAGCGAGTAAACCCTTAAGACCTGCCCCCGGGGCAGGTTTTTTCTTTGCCCCGCAGTACCTTGAACGACTATATTCTCATTACTCGCCAAACCGACCATGTTCCAAGGAGGAACTTCGGTGACCAGTACCATGACCGATATCAGACAGGACTGGCGCGGCCGACCGGCTGCTCAGCGACCGAGCTGGCCCGATCTGGTGCGCTTGGGGTGGGTGCAGGCGGATTTGGCCGACCGGCTGCCGCTGGTTTCGGGGCTCGAGCAGCTAACATTGCTCGACCGACTCGGCGAAGTTTGCCGCGGCGAGCGCTTCCTGCTTCAGGGCGGCGACTGCGCGGAGATTTTCGGGGCGTCAGAGGCATCGAAGCGGGGCCTACTGCGGCTGCTTCTCCAGATGAATGTCGTCATGATGTTCGGCGGGGGACTGCCGGTGACGCGGGTGGGGCGTATTGCCGGGCAATACGGCAAACCGCGTAGCGACGTGACGGAAACGCGCGGCAGCGTTACGCTGCCCTCGTTTCGGGGTGTCAACGTTAACGGACCGGAGTTCACGGTCGAGGCGCGGACGCCCGATCCGGAGCGACTGCTCCAGGCGTACAACGACTCGCTGGCGACGCTCAATCTCATCCGTACGCTGACGGTGGGCGGGTTCGCCAGCCTTCGCCAACTTCATCGCTGGAATGCTGCGTTCGTGCAGGACAGTCCGGCGGGTCAGCGCTACGAACAAATGGCTCGGGAAATCGACCGCGCGTTGGCTTTCATGGCCGCTTGCGGGACGAATCCGGACAAAGATGCGCGACTCATCGAGGCAGCGTTCTATGTGGGGCACGAAGGGTTGGTGCTCGACGCCGAGGCGCCGTTCTTGCGGCGGGATTCGGACACCGGCCAGGTGCACGACTTGTCGGCGCATTTTCACTGGATCGGTGAGCGGACGCGTCAGCTCGATGGCGCTCACGTAGCCTTCTATGCCCAGACCACGGGTCCGATTGGCTTGAAGGTCGGTCCGACCATGACGGAGCATGAACTGCTCGCGCTGTGTGAGGTCCTCAACCCCGACAATATCGAAGGAAGGTTGACGCTCATCGTCCGCATGGGTGCGGACAAGATACTCCAGGTGCTGCCGGCGCTGGTGCGCGCGGTTGCGCGGGCCGGCCGTAAGGTGGTGTGGGTCAGCGACCCCATGCATGGCAACGGCGAGAAGGTCCAGGGGATCAAGACGCGTCGGTTCGAGCGGATCATCCTGGAGGTGCGGCAATTCTTCGCGGTGTGTGGTGCCGAGGGCGCTTGGCCGGGTGGCGTACATGTAGAGATGACGCCCGAAAACGTCACCGAATGCCTCGGTGGAGGCGACCCCATCCTGCCGGATCATCTCGGGCGGCGCTACGAAACGCTGTGCGATCCCCGGCTCAATGCTTCGCAGGCCCTGGAGCTGGCGTTTCTGGTGGCGGAGCTGCTGCAGGCGAGTCGCTTGCGGTAGGTCGACAAGACGGTTTCAACGGTGGGGCGGGCAGGAATGCCGCCTGCCCCACCGAGCGGTTTGGAGTTATACTCCAGGCCGCGTTTTCGTTTTTGAGGGATGATGATCTAAAACGCGATACGGCCGGCAGGCCCTCCGAAGAGGGGCCTGCCGGCCGTGGGCTGGGACGCTGTGGTGAGCGCCTCAGGGGGTGGAACCGATCCAGTGCGGGGAGAACACGATGCTCACGCACTCGCCGGCGCCTTCGGGCACGTCCACCACGTAGCGCCCATGAGGCAGGTCGTCGCCGTAGGGGTGGGCGTCGTACCGGCGCAGCTTGAAGCTGTGGCGTACACTGCGCTCGACCGGCTCGGAGTAATGATCCCGATATTGGTCGAACTGGATCGTGAGCGTCGCGTTTTCCGCGTCGTGGAGCACCAGCTCCGGCTCGGCGGTGAGCCGGCCGAGCACCTTGCGGTGGGCCTGGCTGCGGTAGCCATTGCGGCTATACCGCAGCTCAACCTCGAAACCGTCGTACCCGGTGAGGGTGCGGTAGTGAACGAGGTTCTCCAGCCAGGTGCGCTTGGGGCGGATGCCCCAGACCTGCGCCTTGAGCCCCTTGGGGCTCTCGGTGAGGCGCATGATGATGCGCGTGGGTTCGCGCATGCGCTTGTACCAGCTGGGTGGTTCGGTGCTGGGCCGGTTGGTGAAGATCGGCTCCTCCGGCGTGCCCTCCACCTCGCGCTGGGCGCTGAGGTGGAAGAAGACGCGCTGGCGGCCGACGCACGCGAACCCGAAGTTCTTCTCGGGGTCGTAGTGGTCGATGTAGCCCTCCATGATGTCGGACTGCGCGGTGGTGCGGTCGTTGCTCATCGAAGCCTCCTTCGTCCCTTCCACGTATCGGGACGCTCGTTGGTACGGGGTTGTCACCCGTACGCTCGAGAGAGACGACGATGTCGTACTCTGATGATGCACGGGTGTAAAGCTTTAGGGCCGGAGCCCTAGGCTAATCGAACCGTGCCGGACATCCATAGCATGCCGAGCCCTCCTCTCGTAGTGCGATAGATGATTGATATTATAGCATAAATTGTATTTTTGTCAAAATTGGGACTCGGGAAGATTGTTTATGGACCGGCAAAGCTAGCGTCCGCGGGTTGCCCGCGTCAGATAGCAACTGTAGACTGGTAAGAGATGAAAGTGCCCCAACGATGATTAATCGCCTCCTGGGTTTGCTGTCGCATGATATCGGTATCGATCTCGGCACGGCCAATACGCTCGTGTATGTGCGCGGGAAGGGGATCGTGATCAATGAGCCGAGCGTGGTGGCGGTGAATGTGAAGACCAAGCAGGTGCTGGCGATTGGCGATGAGGCCAAAAAAATGGTGGGCAAGACGCCGGCGAGCATTGTGGCGACGCGGCCGTTGGTGGACGGGGTGGTGAGCGACTTTGAGGTGACGGAGCAAATGCTCAAATATTTCATTAATAAGGTGCATAAAGAAACGTACGCGATTTTTCCGCGGCCGCGGGTGGTGGTGGGGATTCCGAGTGGGGTGACCGAGGTGGAGAAGCGGGCGGTGGAAGATGCGGCTACGAATGCGGGGGCGCGGCAGACGTTTTTGATCGAGGAGCCGATGGCGGCGGCGATTGGGAGTCGGCTGCCGATTCAGGATGCGGCCGGGAGCATGATTGTGGACATCGGCGGGGGCACGACAGAGGTGGCAATTATTTCATTAGGGGGAATTGTGGCTTCGCGAAGTCTTAGAATTGCTGGTGATGAACTCAGTGACGATATTATTCAGTACGCCCGGGAGCAGTTTAGCCTGCAGATTGGTGAGCGCACGGCCGAAAATATTAAGATTGCGATCGGCTCGGCGGGGGAGGTGGACGGGCTGGGGCCCATGCCGATGCGGGGGCGTGATCTGGTGACGGGACTACCCAAAGAGATCATGGTGACACCCGAGCAGGTGCGGGCGGCGCTGAGCCGTAGCGTGCGCGAGATTGTGGAGGCGGTGAAGATTACGATCGAGGAGACGCCGCCGGAGCTGGTGGCCGACATCATGGACCGAGGAATTATTTTGGCCGGCGGCGGCGCGTTGCTCAAGGGGCTCGATACTACGCTGCAGCGCGAGACCAAGATGCCCGTGCACGTGGCGGAGGATCCGCTCACCGCCGTGGCGCGGGGGACGGGCCTGGTGCTCGAAGACATCGATGCGCTCAAAGAAGTGCTGGTGCCGACGCAATACGGTAAGATTCCGCGGTCGTAATGAACAGATCGAGGGCAAACCGGCGAATAATTATCGTGGCGGGGTTGGGCGCGCTGCTCGTGATTGGCGGTGTAACCGACCGGATTGGGCCGCTGCGATGGGTGTTTGACCACACGATTGCGCCGGTGGCGCGGGGCTTTAGCGCGGCGGGTGCGACGGCGAGTGAGGCTGTGGCCAATCTGTCGCGCGTGAGCTCGCTGGCGCGCGACAATACGCGGCTGGAGCACGAAAACGCTGATTTGCGCAAGCGGTTGGCGGACGACGCCGAGACGCGGAGTGATAACGAACTGCTGCGTAAGCAGTTGGGCTTGGAGGTGGCGGGCGCGCCTCGTCAGGCGGCGGCCGAAGTGGTGCTGTTTGCGCCTGATTCGTACCGTCAGTTTGTGACGATCAACAAGGGCGCGCAGGCGGGGGTGGCGGTGGGCATGGCGGTGACTTCGCAGGGGGTGCTCATCGGGACCATTGCGGATGTGCAGGCCACTACTGCGCGGATCATGCTCGTGACCGATCCGGAATTTAAGCTGGCGGCCAAAGATCAGGATACCAGCGCCACGGGGATTTTGCGTGGTCAACTGGGGAACGGCTTGGTGCTCGACGAGATTGGCCAGACGGATACTATCAAGCCGGGTGATAGCGTGACCACCGCCGGGCTGGGCGGGCAAATTCCGCCAGGGATTTTGATTGGCAAGGTGCAGTCGATAAATACGCGGTCGAATGTGGTATTTCAGTCGGCGGCGGTGGAAACGGAGTTTCGGGTGACTGGTTTGCGCTTTGTGTACGTGGTGCTTGGCCTATGAGGCGGCTGTGGGCGATTGGCTTGGTGGGGCTGGCGGTGGTGTTGCAGCTAAGTATCTTGCCGGCTTTGCGGCCGCTCGGAGTGGTGCCGAATCTGGCTCTGGTGGGGCTGACATTGGTGGCGCTGCAGGTAGTGACGAGCGAGGCGCTGGCGTTGGCAGTGTTGGGCGGGGTGATTCTGGATTTAGCGAGTGGGGCAAATTTTGGCTTATGGACGGGAATATTTATGCTGGTGGCGCTGGCGAGCGGCATGTTGCATCGGGCAGGTATTGAGCTGGAGCAGGTGCCGGTAGCGCTGGTGATGGTGGGTATGGGAACGATACTGATTGCGCTCGTGATTTGGATCGGCTTGGCGCGGGGAACGGGGCATTGGTCGCTCGGGACCTGGGGCGGCCGATTGGTGGTGGAGCTTGTGATAAACTTGACCTTAACGATACTGCTGCGCCCGGTGGTGCGAATGCTGGTGGGCGGTGAGCGGCAGGCTGAGTCGGGGGGCTAGGTGCGCAAGTCGATATTTGGTTTTTTGGAGGGGGGAGCGGGACGCGAAGGTTTGCGTCTGAGCCGCAACATTTCGCGCCACGAGGAGTGGAGCGAGGCGATTTTGCCGGCCGATGTGCAGATGGAAGCTCCCGAGGGGGCTACCAGCCGACGGCCGCTGATGGTGTTTGGACTGGTGGGGCTGGTGGCGATTGCGATCTTGGGTTTGCGGCTGTTTAGCCTCCAGGTGTTGGCCGGCAATGCTAACCTGGCGCTGGCCAATGGCAACCGGATTCGTGAGCGGGTGGCGCGGGCGCCGCGCGGCATGATCTACGATCGGGCGGGTGTGGTGCTGGCGCGCAATCAGGCCAGCTACGATGTGACGGTGGTGCCGCAGCTGCTGCCGGATGACGCAGCGGCTCGCCAGGCGGAGTACGCACGCATAGGCGCGATGATTGGCATGAGTGCCGCCGACGTACAGGCCAAGACTGAGGCGGTGTGCAAGAATCACGACCCGGCGTGTATGCGCAGTCCGGTGGCGGAGCTTGTGAGCAGCGGCGTGCCCCGCGACGCGGCTTTGCTCGTGGAGCAATCCTCAACCACCTTGCCGGGGTTTGCGCTCGATGTGAACCCGATCCGCGAGTATAGCGACGACAATCTGCTATCGGTGTTTTTGGGCTATACCGGCCGGGTAAATAGCGATGAGGTGGTGGCAGATCCCGGCTATGGCCCCACCGACCTGATCGGTAAGCTCGGGCTCGAGAAGCGCTACGAGGGTCAGCTGCGCGGTACGAACGGCGGTGAGCGCACCGAAGTAGACGCGCTCGGTCGCCCGATCCGGGTGCTGGCTAGTCGTGAGGCGGTGCCTGGTAATAATTTGGTGCTGTCGGTCGACATGGCGCTGGAGCGCAAATTTGCGGAGGCGATCGGCAAGCAAATGACGCTAGCGGGCGCGAAGCGGGCGTCGGGGGTGGCTATTAATCCCAAGACGGGCGAGGTGCTGGCGGCGGTGTCGCTGCCGAGTTATGACAATAATCTCTTTAGCCGCGGTATTTCGGTGGCTGATTATGACAAGCTCAAAAACGATCCGGCGCAACCATTGTTTAACAAGGTAGTGTCGGGAGCCTATGCATCAGGCTCGATTATTAAGCCGCTGGGGGCTTCGGCGGCGTTGCAAGAGGGCATTATAACGCCTAACACGACGGTGGACGATACGGGGCAGCTCGATGTGGTGAACCCGTATGACAAAACCATCCATTACATCTATAAAGGTTGGGAGCATACGGGGCTGGGGGTCATGAATTTGTTTTCGGCGATCGCGATGTCTTCGGATATTTATTTTTATACGATTGCGGGTGGGTTTACCAATTTTACTCATTATCTGGGAGTCGACAAGCTGACGCATTATTACCAGCTCTTTGGGCTGGGAGCGCAGACGGGGGTGGATATTCCGGGGGAAACGGCCGGTCGCGTGCCGACGCCGGATTGGAAGAAAAAATTCTCGGGGCTGCCGTGGTACACGGGTGACACCTACAACATCGCGGTGGGCCAGGGTGATATTTTGACGTCGCCGTTGCAAATGGCGTCGGCGGTGGCGGCGATTGCGAACGGGGGATCGTTGCTCGTGCCGCATTTTGTGAGTGAGATCAAGGATGGGGCGGGCAAGACGGTGAGTACGGTGAAGCCCGAAGTGATTCGCAAAGATTTCATTTCGGCGCAAAATTTAAATTTGGTGCGGCAGGGGATGCGGCAGACGGTGACCAAGGGTACGGCTTGCTGTTTTATGGACCGCGATGTGCCAGTGGCGGTGGCGGGCAAGACGGGTTCGGCCGAAACAGACCCGACCAATAACGTGCCGCCGCACTCGTGGTTTGAGGCGTTTGCGCCCTATGACGATCCCCAGATTGTGACGGTGGTGCTGCTGGAAAAATCGGGAGAGGGAGCCGAATACGCCGTTCCGGCTACGCGTGAAACGCTGCAATGGTACTTTACCCAGGGAGCAGGAGCGAAACACTAGCGGTTATCCACACCGTGGGCCGACTTCGGACTTGACGATGGCCGGGGCTTGAGCGAACATAGGGTAACAAAATAAACGAATTCTCATAAGAACTAAATCTTATCGTAGTAGACCATGGAGCTCGGGGCTGACCCCGGGGATTTTTTTCACTTTTTGTGAGCTGCTAGCGACGAGAAGGAGTGGATATTATGACTGCAACGAAAAACGAATTTTATTTGACCGCGCAAGGTCTCCAGGCGCTCAAGGATGAGCTCCTGCAGCTGACGACGGCCAAGCGCGGCGAGATTGCGGACCGACTCAAAGAGGCCAAGGCTGACGGCGATTTGAGCGAAAACGCGATGTACGATGCGGCTCGTGACGAACAGAGTTTCGTAGAGGGTCGGATTGCCGAAATTGAGCACATCTTGAAGCACGCGGTGGTGATCGCCAACAAAGGCAACGCTTCGGTGTCGCTGGGTTCGAAGGTGCATGTGGAGCTGGAAGAGGGTGAGCAGGAGTATGTGATTGTGGGCTCCACTGAGGCCAACCCCGACAAGGGTTACATCTCGGATCAGTCGCCGATCGGCAAGGCACTGCTGGGCCGCAAATCGGGGGACGAAGTATCAGTGGAGGTTCCCTCGGGCACGATTGTGTACCGGATCAAGAAGATTTCCTAATGCCGGAAGCTGCTGCTCAAGATTGGCTCGACCAACTGGTCGAGAAGGTGACTCAGGCGCATCCCGAAGGCATGCTGGTGGTGTCGAGCGGACACTCGCCGTCGGGGACGTATCATGTGGGTACGTTGCGTGAGGTGATGACGGCCAATGCCATCACCTGGGCGCTGCGGCGAGCGGGTCGTCAGGCGCGGCATTTGGACTTCGTGGATGATTTTGACGCGTTTCGCAAGGTGCCGCAATTTGTGCCGGAAGAATGGAAGCGGTACGTGGGGCAGCCGGTGGCGGTGGTGCCGGATCCGTTTGATTGCCATGAGAGCTACGCGGCGCATTTTGTGAGCCAGCTCCACGACGGGTTGATGGCGCTCGGCGCGATGCCGGACGAGACAGTGTACGGGCACGATACCTACCCGCATGGTTTGTTTGCGCATGAGATCGTCAAGGCGCTCGATGAGATGGATAGTGTGCGGCAGATTTTGGTCGATGTTGGTGGGCGCCAGCTTGATGAGCACTGGGCGCCGGTGCAAATTTTGGACGACGATAATAGCTTGCGGACGCGCAAATTTGCGGGTTGGAACAGCGCCACCCATGAGGTGACGTGGCGTGATCGTGAAGGCAATACGGGTACAGTGGCGGTTGGCGGCGGCCGGGTGAAGCTGGACTGGCGGCTTGATTGGCCGGCGCGGTGGGCGAAGTGGGGGGTGAATGTGGAGCCGTTTGGGCGTGATCATGCCACCAAGGGTGGTTCGTATGATACGGGGGCGGTGCTGGTAGAGAAGATTTTTGGCGGCGAGGCGCCGTATCCGGTGCCCTATGAGTTTATTAATCCGTTGGGTGACACGAAGAAAATGAGCAAATCGGTGGGTAATGTGTTGACGCCCCAGGATGCGCTCGATGTGATGCCGCCGGAGATTTTGCGTTATTTTGTGATTTCGGCGCGGCCGTCGCGGACGCTCACGTTTGATTCGGGCTTGGGGCTGTATAGCCTCATTGATGATTATTCCAAGGCGCAGTCTGAGGCGCCGACGACCGCGATGGCCTATGCTCATGCGGCGGGGGGCGAGGCGGGAATCTCGCAGGTGCCGTTTAGCCATTTGGTGGCGGTGTACCAGGCGGCGCGCGAGGATGCGGCGACGGTGCGCGAAATTTTGGAGCGCACGGGGTACGCGGTGGCCGAGCAATGGTCGGTGATCGAGCGGGAGCTGGGGTTTGTGAAAACCTGGCTGGCTAAATACGCTCCCGAGAGCGTGAAGTTTGCGGTGCAGACCGAGCTGCCGACGGTAGAGCTCGGTGACGAACAGCGGAAATTTTTGCAGCACCTGGCGGGTACGATTGAGGCAGAGGACGATCTGAATGGCCAGGGTATGCACGATGCGGTGTATGCGGCGGCCGAGGTGGCCGGGATCAAGCCGGGGCAGGCCTTCGTGACGCTGTATCGGGTGCTGCTGGGCAAGGATTCGGGTCCGAAGGCAGGGTGGTTTTTGGCCTCGCTAGATCGGGATTTTTTGCTGCGGCGGCTGCGGCTGCAGGGCTAAGTGCTCACGTTTGTGGCGCGTGGCCGGCGGACGTATAATTAGCCTACAACTGGAGGCCACATGATAGATATTCGGGTGCTGCGGGAGCAGCCAGAGGTCGTGAAAGCAGCTGCCAAACACAAGAACGCTGCGATCTCGTCGGCGGATATCGACCGGATTTTGGAGCTTGATACTCGGCGGCGGGAGTTGACCACGCAGACGGAGCAACAGCGTCAAGAACGCAATGAGCTTTCGGGCGGGCTTAAAAAGGGCAAACCGACCGCGGAGCAGATTGAGGCTGGCAAGAAGCTCAAGGCGGCTCTGGCTAAGCTCGAAGGCGAATTTGTGAAGGTTGACGCCGAGTATCTGGCGTTACTTAAGCAGGTGCCCAATCTGCCGGCGGCGGATGTGCCAGTGGGCAAAACCGAAGACGAAAATGTGGTCGCGAAGACGGTGGGGGAGCCGACGCAGTTTGCCTTTGAGCCCAAGAATCACTGGCAGATCGGTGAAGCCAAGGGTTGGATCGACAAGGAGCGGGCGGCCAAAGTGGCAGGTTCGCGGTTTGCCTACCTCAAGGGTGATTTGGTGCGGTTGCATCTGGCGTTGATTAATTTTGCACTCGATGTTTTGACCGATGAGGCGGTGCTTGAGCGCATTGCGGCCGATGCGGGGCTGGCGGGCAAGGTGAGTACCAAGCCGTTTGTGCCGGTGCTGCCGCCGCTCATGATTCGCACTGAGCCGTACGAGGCCATGGACCGGCTGGAGCCGCGCGATGACCGCTACAAGATTGAGGGTGAAGAATTGTGGCTGCAGGGCAGTGCGGAGCATGTGTTGGGCTCGATGCATGCCGGCGAGATTTTGCCAGAGGCCGATTTGCCCGTACGCTACGCCGGGTATGCGACGAGTTTTCGCAAGGAGGCGGGGACGTACGGCAAGGATATGGAGGGCATTTTGCGCATGCACCAGTTTGACAAGTTGGAGCTTGAGAGCATCACGACGGCCGAAACGTCGCTTGATGAGCACTTGTTTATGATTGCAATCCAGGAGTATTTGGTGAGTCAGTTGGAGCTGCCGTATCAGGTAATTATGAAATGTACGGCTGACATCGGGAAGCCCAACGCGAGGGGGGTGGATATTGATACGTGGTTGCCGGGTCAGGGTAAATACCGCGAAACCCACACGGCGGATTATATGACCGATTATCAGACGCGGCGGTTGCAGCTGCGGGTGCGACGGACCGGCGGTGCAGTGGAGCTGGCTCATTCGAATGACGCCACGGCGTTGTCGATGCGGCCGCTTATTGCGATCATTGAGAACTATCAGCAGGAGGATGGTAGCGTGAAGGTACCGAAGGCCTTGGTGAAGTATTACGGGAGGGAGTTCCTATGATGAAGTGCGAACTGACTGGACGAAATTTTGAGGTGGACGACAAAATGCGGGCCTACATCGATGATAAAATCGGCGGTCTCGAGAAATATTTGCCGCGGCAGGTCCGTGAGACGGCGAGTTGCGCGGTGATACTCGAGGATGATCCGAGCGGTCGCGAGGACAACCGGTATGTGTGCGAGGCCGTGCTGAGCGTGCGAGGGGTCCAATTGGTGAGCCGCGAGGGCACGGTAAATGTGTACGCGGCGGTGGACATCGTAGAAGCTAAGCTGCGCGCACAACTGGCGAAATACAAAGACAAGCACACCTTGGAGCCGCGTCGCGCCCGCATGGTGCCCAAGTGGCTGGGCCGGCGGTCGGCGCCGGCGGTGGACGAGACGGAGGCCCCTGAGCCGGACACGGCTTAAGGCGGCGGGGCTTCTCGCGTCGCGGCGTATCTGATGGTAAACTAGCGGGAGCGGGCCGCTCAAACGGCCTTTGTTATTGAACTATGGCTTATAAACTGATTACGAAATTGCTGGGTGACCCCAACGTTCGCGAAGTGAAGCGAGCGCGGGTCTTGGTGGAGCGCGTAAATGCCGAAGAAGAGGGCTTAAAGAAGCTCTCGGATGAGCAACTGCGCGCCAAGACGACCGAATTTAAGGAGCGCCTGGCCGGTGGTGAGTCGCTTGATGGCTTGCTGCCCGAGGCGTTTGCGGTGGTGCGCGAAGCGGCTAGCCGGGTGGTGGGCATGCGCCATTTTGACGTTCAATTTGTGGGTGGAATTGTCCTTCACAAAGGCAAAATCGCCGAGATGCGGACGGGTGAAGGCAAGACGTTGGTGGCTACGGCGCCGACGTATTTGAACGCATTGACCGGCAAGGGTGTACATGTGGTGACCGTCAACGATTATTTGGCGAGTTTGCACGGCGGCTGGATGGGCCAAGTGTATCTGGCGCTGGGCATGACCACTGGCATTATCGTGCACGATACGGCGTATGTGTACGATCCCGAGTACAGCTCCGATGAGCACGGCGACGAGCGCTTGAACCATCTGCGGCCGGTGTCGCGCGGGGAGGCGTATGCGGCCGACATCACCTACGGCACCAATAATGAGTTTGGGTTTGATTACTTGCGCGACAACATGGTGGATGACCTGGCCAAAATGGTGCAGCGGCCGCTGCATTACGCGATCGTAGACGAGGTAGACTCGATTTTGATTGATGAGGCACGCACGCCGTTAATTATTTCGGCGCCGGCTAATGAGGCTACCGACAAATACTATGAATTTGCGCGTTTGGCGGCGACGCTGACGCCCGAAAAAGACTATACGGTCGACGAAAAACTCAAGGCGGTGTCGCTGACCGATGAAGGCGTGGAGGCGATCGAGCGGGCGCTGGGGGTGGACAATGTGTACGAAGCTGGTCGGATCGATGACGTGCATCACGTGGAACAATCAGTGCGGGCGCGGGCGCTGTACTTTCGCGACCGGGATTATGTGGTGCGCGATGGTGAAATTATTATTGTGGACGAGTTTACGGGGCGGCTGATGCCGGGACGGCGGTGGAGCGACGGATTGCACCAGGCGGTGGAGGCTAAAGAGAAGGTGCAGATTCAGCAAGAATCGCTGACGCTGGCGACGGTGACGTTCCAAAATTACTTCCGGCTGTACGAAAAGCTTTCGGGCATGACGGGCACGGCGGCGACCGAGGCGGAGGAGTTTGGCAAGATTTATGCGCTCGATGTGGTCACGGTTCCGACGCACCGGCCGATGGTGCGGCGCGATTTGCCCGACCGGATTTATAAAACTGAGGATGGCAAGTTTCGGTCGGTGGCCAAAGAGGTGGCGGCGATGCACGCCAAGGGCCAACCGGTACTCATTGGTACGGTATCGATTGCCAAGAATGAGCTGCTCGGGCGGTATTTGACGGATTTGGGCGTGCCGCATCAGATTTTGAACGCCAAGAACAATGAGGCCGAGGCGGCGATCGTGGCGGCGGCGGGGCGGCGGGGAGCGGTGACGCTAGCGACCAACATCGCGGGGCGCGGCACCGACATTATGCTGGAGCCGGGTGTGGATAAGCTGGGCGGGCTGCACGTGCTCGGCACCGAGCGGCATGAGAGCCGGCGCATCGACAACCAGCTGCGCGGGCGCGGCGGGCGACAGGGTGATCCGGGATCGAGCCAATTTTATGTGTCGCTCGAAGACGACCTGATGCGCATTTTTGGCTCGGAGCGGATTGCGGGCGTGATGGATACGCTGGGCCTCGATGATGAAACGCCGATCGAGAATAAATTGGTGAGTCGGAGTTTGGAAAGTGCGCAGAAAAAGGTGGAGGGTCACAACTTCGACACGCGCAAGCAACTCGTGGAATACGATGACGTGATGAACAAGCACCGCGAAGCGGTCTACTCGCGGCGGCGCAAGGCCTTGGCGGCGGAGACGCTGCGCGACGACATGCTCGAGATGATGCGGACGGAAGTGGCGGCGATGCTGCGGGCGCACACCAATAGCCGCACGAACGAGATCGACCATACGGCGTTGCGCGAGGCGGTGGCGAGCATTTTGCCGGTGAGTGCCGAGCTGGCCGAGAGCCTGGAGCGGGCGCACGAGACCGAGGTTACGGATTTGGTGCTTGAGGAGGCCGTGAAGATGTATGACGCTCGCACCGAGCAATTTACGCCGTCGGTGATGCGCATGGTGGAGCGATTTACGTACATTAATGCGCTCGATCGGCTCTGGATCGAGCATCTGGAGGCTATGGATAGCCTGCGGTCGGGAATCGGGTTGCGGGCCGTGGGTCAGCGCGATCCACTGGTGGAGTACAAGCGCGAAGGTTTCCGCATGTTTAAGCAATTTATGGCGCTGCTTGATGCGGAGATTGCCACCACGATCTTTAAGGTGAGCGTGACAGCGCAAGCCGCCGAGGCGCCGGTGGAAACGGCGCTCACTCGAGCAGCCGAGCAGGCTTCAACGAATGTGGAGATGGACGGGATTTCGCCGCCATCAGATGGGCGCTCTCGGCAGGAGCGGCGAACGCGGCCGGTAACGGCAGCCTCGGCTACGAAATCGACCAACAAAAAACGCAAGAAGCGGCGATGAGCATGAGGGTAGCTGTGCTAGGCGGCGGGGTTGAGGGCCAGTCGGCGGTGCGCTACTGGCTGGCGAAGTCGGCGCAAGTGACCTTGCGGGATCGGTCGGCCAACGCGTCGGTGCCAGCTGGGGTGGCGACCGTCTTGGGCCCGGATTATCTGAAAGGGTTGAACGACTACGACTTGGTAGTGCGGTCGCCGGGTATCAAGCCACGTGACATCAAGACTAAGGCGCCGGTGACCTCGGGGGTGCGGGAATTTTTTGATAAGTGTCCGGCGCGGATCATAGGTGTGACCGGCACCAAGGGTAAGGGGACGACTTCCACGCTAATAGCGCGCATTCTGGAAGCGGCGGGTAAGCGGGTATGGCTGGGGGGTAATATCGGTGTGTCGCCGTTGGATTTTTTGGCCAAGGTGAAGGCAAGCGATGTGGTGGTGCTAGAGCTATCGAGTTTTCAGCTGATGGATCTGGATGTGAGCCCGCACATTGCAGTGTGCTTGATGGTGGCGCCGGAGCATTTGGATTGGCACCGCGATGTACGCGAATACGTGGCAGCCAAGGGCAATTTGTTTTGGCATCAGCAGGCGGGTGACGTGGCGATTTACAACGCCAAGAATGATTTTTCGACCCAGATTGCGCAGCTTTCGCCGGGTCGCAAGGTGCCGTACCTGGAAGCTCCAGGGGCGGTGGTGAGCGGTGGGCGCATTATGCTGGGGGCCGAGGTGGTGTGCGCCACGACCGAGGTGGGTCTCGTGGGGCCGCATAATCTCGAGAATATTTGTGCGGCAGTTACCGCGGCGCAGGAAGTGGTGGGGGATGACTTGGGGCCGGCGCGGCGGGCGGTGCGCGAATTCAAGGGTTTGGAGCATCGTCTGGAGCTGGTAGGGGAGATCGACCAGGTGCGGTATTATGATGATTCTTTCTCGACGACTCCGGAGACTGCTGTAGCAGCGGTAGCGTCGTTTGATGAGCCCAAGGTACTGATACTGGGTGGCTCAGATAAGCGGTCGCGGTACGAGGAGTTGGGTGAAGTGGTGACGCGCAGTAATGTGCGGGCGGTGCTGCTCATCGGCGCCATGGCGGGGCGAATTCGCGAGGCGCTGGAGGCGGCGGGGTACCGCGACGCGCGGGCCGGTGGCGGCTCCATGGCCGAGATTGTGGCGGCGGCGCGGGCAGTGGCTCAGCCGGGCGACGTGGTGCTGCTGTCGCCGGCCTGTGCGTCATTTGACATGTTCCGCGACTATAAAGACCGGGGTGAACAATTTAAGGCGATGGTGCATCAGGAGCTAGGGGAGTGACCAAGGCGGCCAAGCCCGTGGCTATCATCACCGGCGTATCGGGGGGCATCGGACTCGCCACGGCGGCGTTGATGGCGGCGCGGGGGTGGATCGTGGTGGGGACAGTGCGCGGGCGAATGCAGCCGGCGGCGCTGCGCGGTCACCAGGTGGATTTGCAGGTGGCAGATATGCTCAACGCGCGTGATTTGGAGCGAGTGGTACAGAAGACGTGGCGCACCTACGGGCGGATCGACGCGCTGGTGTGTAATGCTGGGTACGGCTTGATTGGTCCGATCGACACGCTGGAATATGCTCAGATGGACGAACAGCTGAGAGTGAATACTCTGGCTCCGGCTGAGCTTATTCGGCATGCGGCGCCCTTGATGCGCCGGCAGGGATCGGGGGTGATCGTGGGTGTGTCGAGTCTGGTGGGGCGCAACGGGTTGGCTGGGTATTCGCTCTACTCGGCCTCGAAATTTGGCCTGGAGGGGCTGCTGGAGTCGCTGGCCATGGAGTTGGCGGTGAGTAAGGTGCGTGTGAAACTGGTGGAGCCGAGCAGCGTCAATACCGGTTTTTGGCGCGGACTTCAGCGGGGGAGTGGCCGCAAATGGGTCAATGGCGAGCTGGGCCCCCGGACCGAGGCGAGCCTGAGCGGCGAGTCGGACCAGGGGTTGTCGGCCGACAAGGTGGCGGCGGGGATTGTGCGGGCGGTGGAGGATCGCAGCGGTCGTCTGCGCTACCCGCTGGGGCAGACGGCGGCGCTGGCGCTGGCGCGGCGGTTGCTGCCAGAGCGCTGGTTTGGGCGGCTATTGCGCCGCGTGGTGACGGGTAATTAGCAAACATTTGGGGAAGCTATGATACATCGAGTGTTTGAACGACGACTGGCGAGCGGCCCGCAAGGGCTCATCGTGGACGTGCCGGGGAGTGCGGTGGTGAATTTGCGCGTGACGTTTCACTCGGGATTTGAATTTAGCGACCCCGAGGCGTATGAGGTGCCGCATATTTTGGAGCATTTGCTGGCAACGGTGACGCGGCGTCACTCGGAGCAGAATGCGTTTATCGTAGCGGCGCAGAAAAACGGTGCTTATATGAATGCTTCCACGAGCGCTGAAACCAACGAATATATTTACGAATTTGCGGCATTTGAACTGAATCGTATCTTGGATTTGCTGGAAGAGCAGTTGTGCGAGCCGTTGTTTTCGCCGGCCGCTTTCGAGGCGGAGCGCAGCAACGTGCGCGAGGAGCTGACGCGCAATACTACGCAGCACATGTCGGTGTGTAGCATTCGGTTGGCAGCGCAGGCGGCGCCGAGATTGTGGCGTGATTATGAGCAACGGATTGGGCAGCTCGATGGAATTACGCTTGATGCGCTCGAGGCTCATCATGGCCGCACGCATACGGCGCGAAATGCGCGGTTTTACGTGGCGGGGCATTTTCCGGATGGAGGCGAGGTGGTCGTGGCGCGGCTGGAGGCGATGTTTGAGCGCCTGCCGCGGGGCCGGCGCCTGGCTTTGCGTCACGTGGTGGGCAAGGGGGCGGCTGCGCCGGTGGTGACGCATCGTGATATTGATCAGCTGTATTACCGCAGCGGGATTTATTTTGGTGAGCTGGGTGAACATGAGCGCTCGACTCTGTCGCTGCTGCGGATGCTGCTCGTGGGTGGCATGGGCTCGCGGGTACTCGGGGAGGCGCGGCGGCGGGGTTTGGCCTACGGGGTGGGAGCGGTGGGGTATAGTGAGCCGGGGAACAGCCAATTTGGCTTCAACGGGTACGTGACGCCCGATCACGCGGAGGCATTGTTTGAGGCAATGGCGCGCCATATGGGCGAGTTGGCCGCGGGCAAGACCACCCAAGCTGAGCTGGTGGCGGCGAAGGATTTGCTCATTGGCACCATCACGCGTTCGACGCAAACGGCGGCTGACATTTTGCAGTGGTACATGGATTGGTATGACGACGAGGAAGTGGTGCGTGACTTCGATACCGGCTTGGCAAAATTGCGCGAAGTGGACGTGGACGACATCACGGCGCTGAGTCGCTTGATCATGGGGGCAAAGAATCGAGGCGTGAGTTTGTTGGGTAGGGTGAGCCAAAAACAGGCCCAAACCTATGCTGCTATCTTGAATCTGCAATAAGCATAAGCGGTAAATCTGACCCACCCTCACTTCCCCAGCCCTCCCGTAATCATATCCGTCGGCGGACCGTAGGCCTCCCGCATCAGGGCCTCAAAGAATTGCTTGTAATGAGAGAGCTGTTTCTTGGGGTGTCTCGGGTATTTAATCTGTTCCCA
>DATKIP010000107.1 GCA_035544015.1 Candidatus Saccharimonadia bacterium | reverse complement strand
GCGGGAGGAATCGATGAGGCGCTTCGTTGAAGAGGCGGATCGTGGGCAATGGACGCTATTGCCCGAATGCCTCGATGATTTCATTGACGAGAGCAACCCTGTTCGCGTGATCGATGTGTTTGTCGATGCGCTCGATTTGGCCGAGATGAGCTTCGAGGGGGTTGAGCCAGCAACAACTGGTCGGCCGTCGTACCACCCCTCGGTTCTCCTCAAGCTTTACATCTACGGCTATCTGAACCGGGTGCAGTCGAGCCGGCGGCTCGAGCGCGAGGCCGGACGCAATGTCGAAGTCATGTGGCTGCTGGGCCGGCTTGCACCTGATCACAAGACGATCGCGGACTTCCGCAAAGACAATGGCCTGGCGCTGCGCAGGGTATGTGCGCGCTTCGTCGAACTCTGCCGTGAGATGGGTCTTCTTGCGACGGCGAGCGTCGCCATCGATGGCAGCAAGTTCAAGGCCGTGAACAACCGGGACAAGAACTTCACGCGGGCGAAGGTGGAACGGCGGCGTGTCCAGCTGGAGGAGAGCGTCGCGCGCTATCTGAGCCAACTTGACACGGCCGACCGGCAGGAGCCGACGGAGGCGCTGGCCGCGAAGGTAACAAGGCTTACCGAGAAGCTGACGAAGCTGAAGGAGGAGATGAGCAAGCTTGCTGTCTACGAGAAGCAGATGCTCGCTTCGCCCGACCATCAAATCTCGCTGACCGATCCCGACAGCCGTTCGATGGCGACCAGCGGCCGCGGTTCCGGCGTCGTCGGCTACAACGTGCAGGTCGCCGTGGATACCGAGCATCATCTGATTGTGACGCATGAGGTCACGAACAGCGGCTCAGATCGGGCCCAACTGGCCAATATGGCCAAGCAGGCCAAGGTTGTTCTCAAGACCGAGACGCTCGAGGCCGTTGCCGATCGCGGCTACTTCAGCAGCCTGGAGATCCTCGCGTGCCACGAGGGCGGCATCACGGTGACCCTGCCCAAGCCGCAGACGTCGGGTGCCAAGTCAGATGGCCGCTTCGGCAAGCAGGACTTTGTCTATTTGCCAGAGGAGGACGCCTATCGCTGTCCGGCTGGAGAGCAACTGCCATATCGCTTTACGAATGAGGAAGACGGCAAGCGGATACGGCGCTACTGGACCACAGC
>DATKIP010000106.1 GCA_035544015.1 Candidatus Saccharimonadia bacterium | reverse complement strand
GCAATCCTTCTGAGCCGCACGATGATAGATGAAACGATAGATTGACTCATGGCTAACGATGACACGACCATATGTTCCGGGACTATCAGGATTTCCGTGTGTGAGCGGGCGATTGAACGTTACGCCGCCATGGCCTTGATGAAGCGTTCGCCGAAGATGACGGCGAATTGAGCTTTTGCCATGGACCACTCACGCGGCGGCATCCTCCACTCTTTTTCCGAGCGGTTCAAGATCAGATACAGCAGCTTGGTGGCGGCATCGTCGCTGGGGAAGTGGCCCCTGGCCCTGACGGCGCGCCGGAGCTTTGAGTTCAGCGCTTCAATGGCATTTGTGGTGTAGACGATCCTGCGCACCTCCTCGGGGAAGGCGAAGAACGGGATGACCTCGCCCCATGCCCGCCGCCAGCTTTGGCCGATGGCGGGATAGCGCTGGCCCCAGGGGCCGGCCTCGAAGCCCGTCAGCGCCTTTTCAGCGGCGTCGGCATCGATGGCGCGATAGATGTCCTTCAGCGCCGTCGCCAGTCCCTTGCGATCCTTCCAGGACACGAAGTCCATGGAATTGCGCAGCAGATGGACGATGCAGGTCTGAACGGTCGCATCCGGGAACACGGCGGTGATCGCGTCCGGAAAGCCCTTGAGGCCGTCGACAACCGCAAGCAGGATATCTTCGACGCCGCGGTTCTTCAGCTCGTTCATGACGCGCAGCCAGAATTTGGCCCCTTCATTCTGCTCCAGCCACAGGCCGAGAACCTCCTTGCCGCCATCCGCGCGGACGCCCAGGGCGATATGGATCGCCTTGTTGCGGACCATGCCTTCGTCGCGGATCTTGACGCGGATCGCATCGAAAAAGACAAGCGGGTAAACCGCATCGAGCGGCCGTTGCTGCCAGGCGGCGACCTCGTCGAGCACGGCATCCGTGACCGTGCTGATCAGATCGGGCGACACCTCGATCCCGTAAAGCTCCTGCAGGTGCCCCGTGATCTCCCGGGTGCTCATGCCGCGCGCATACATCGACACGATCTTCTCGTCGAACCCCGGAAAGCGGCGCTGATATTTGGGGATCAGTTGCGGATCGAAGCTCGCCTCGCGGTCACGCGGCACGTCGAGCTCCAGCTTGCCCGTGTCCGTCATCACCGTCTTGCGGCCATAACCGTTGCGGGTGTTGCCGGTGCTGCCGTCGCTGGCGAGGTGATGATCCATCTCTGCGTTCAGCGCTCTCTCGGTCAAAGCTTTCTTCAGCGAATCGAGCAGCCCGCCCTGGTCGAACGCCGCACTCGCGTCGCCGCCTGCCAGCAATTGATCGAGAAGCGCATTCGGTATCGTAGGTTCTTTACGTCGGGGCATTCCGGGTCTCCTTCTTTCCCATTATGCCCGCTCACACACGAAATTCACGACAGTCCCCAGCGGCGCGCACCTCCGTCTTGCCAACCTGAGCGGAGCCGAACTCCGACAGGCCAACCTGGACCAAGCCGACCTGCAATATGCCAACCTTACCCTCGCCCATCTGTATCAAGCCCGCCTGAGGGGCACCGACGTAGCCGGCGCCAACCTGTATGACGCCTCTCTGGTCGAAGCCGACTTAAACCACGCCAACCTTCTGTTGACCAAGCTGGAGCACGCCAACCTGATGAAAGCCGACCTGAGC
>DATKIP010000105.1 GCA_035544015.1 Candidatus Saccharimonadia bacterium | reverse complement strand
GTAGGACCTCCTACCCTTTTTCAAGTGGTTTCAAAGTCGCCTTGAGGCAAGAGTAGCGCCGTGCTCGCTGCTGTCCAGGACGCTTCGCGCCGGCTACGCCGGTGCCGAATGGCATCCTGGACAACATCTGTGCGCGGCGCTCTGCCGATCGGCAGGTCGGGACGAAGGAATGGCCGTAAGGGGTCGAACAAAGGAATGAGGTTTACTGGCCGGCGGTCACCTGCGCGGTCTGGCAATTGGGGTCATACGGCATCCGCCGCTTGAGCGTCGTGCACAGGGCATAGAGCAAACGATCGCCGACAGTGCGCAAGGCGCGTGCATGGCCGTGGCCGCGTCGCCGCAACGCATCGTAACGTCGCCTTGCGGCGGCATCGTGCTGAATGGCGACGCGCGACCAGTGGTGGACGGCGTTTTGCAGCCGTTTGTTGCAGGCAAGGCGACGGATCACGAAGCATTGTTTGCCGCTGCGCCGGGTGACCGGAGCCGTGCCTGCCAAGGCCCGCAAGGCGTGGTAATCTCGTGTACGCAGAGGCTCGGTGGCCTCGGTGAGCAGCGTGGCGAGGACGATTCTGCCGATTCCGGGCCAGGAGCGAAGGATCGCCACGTCATGCTGCTCACGGTTCTGCCCCGACGAGCTCTCCGTCGGCGCTTCGAGCTTGGTACAGAGACCGTCGAGAGCCCGGTGCGCCTCCTTGATCTGCTGATTGACCAGGCACAGCCGCGCCGCGAGGTTGCGGATATGCGCGCATGCGGCTTCCGTGGTGCCTGGCGCCACGAACAGCGGCGTCTGTCGCAAGGTCTGCAGCACTGTCGCAGCATCGAGGCGACGGATGCGATGGTCCTTGAGGAAGCGCGTGATCGTCTTCTCGGACGCCTTTGCGGCGGTGGCGGGTGTCGGCACCTGTTGCCAAAGTGCCAGAAACCAATCGTCCGCGACATCGTCGGTCAGCTCGATGGCCTGCGGATAGTACCGCCACAGTTGCTGGCGAACCCGATTGGCCAGACGCGTGCGTTCTTGTTGCAGTTCGTCGGCCATGCGCGACCACTCGCGCAACTCGATCATCAAGGGATCATCGACCGCAAGGCGGCGGAAGGCCTGGCGATCGGTGCGCAGTGAACTGCCGAGCACACGGGCGTCGCGGCTGTCATCCTTGGCGCCAGCGACGGTGAAGCGGTCGCGGAACCGGTCGAGCTGCTTGGGATTGATGGCGAAGACACCGAACGCGTGATCGAGAAGCATCTCGACCACCGGGCCGTGCGGGGTCTCGATCGCCACTGCGATCTGGCCCGGTGCGGCTTTGGTCTTCTCAAGCAGCCAATCGCGCAACTCCGTCAGCCCGGCTCCTCCATGCGCGAAGTCACGCTCATTGACATGTCGTCCTTCGACATCAAGCAGGCAGACGCGGTGGCTCTGCGTTGCCCAGTCGATCCCGACGAACCATTGCATATCGTCGATCATTGTTGAGACCTCCCTCGTTCGAAGCGGGCCACCGCGATCCTGATCGATCCCTGTACCGGCGCTCTCGGCGCGACCTCCTATTGGATCTCGATCGCGGCCGCTCCACCGGGGCGCGGGTCCTACGCTGGTGCTCTAGGCACAGATGGGTAAGGCTGCTCCCGGAAGATCGGCCCGTGCTGCCAGTCTACATCGTTAGACTGGCGCCAAACACTTGAAAGGGTACAGGATGGGTGGAGCGCAGCGA
>DATKIP010000104.1 GCA_035544015.1 Candidatus Saccharimonadia bacterium | reverse complement strand
CGCATCTTCTCCGGATGCTCGTCGAGCCGGCGCTGCACCGCTTCGAGAACATGCTCGTGCTCCCATCGGGTGATCCGGCGCTCCTTGCCGGTGGTGCAGCTGTGCTTGATGGCGCAACTCTGGCAGGCGTTGGTCCAGTAGCGGCGCAGGACCAATCCATGTTCTTCGTTCGTGTAGTGGTAGGCGAGCCTTTTACCGGCAGGGCAAATGTAAACGTCCTGCTCCGCCACGTAACGGAAGTCCTGTTTGCCGAACCGCCCTCTGACGTTGATGCCCGAGGTCATCGGCTTGGGCAGTGTGACCGTGATGCCCGCTTCCTCGCACGCCAGAATCTCCTCGCTGTCGAAGTAGCCGCGATCGGCGACGGCATCGAGGTTCTCCACTTCCAGCGTCGCCTTCGCCCGCTTGGCCACGGGCGAAAGCTGCGACCGGTCGTTACCGACGTTGGTCACCTCATGCGTGATGATCAGATGATGCTCGGTGTCGACCGCGACCTGGACGTTGTAGCCGACGATACCGGAGCCTCGGCCGCTCGTCGCCATCGAGCGGGAATCGGGATCCGTCAGCGATATCTGCTGGTCCGGTGTGGCGAGCATTTTCACCTTGAGAATCTCGAGACGCTGCATCTCCTCCTTCAGCTTCTCGATCTTCTCTTTCAGGCGGCTCGTCTTGGTCTTGAGCGCCTCGGACGGCTCCTGCCGGTCGGCAGTGTCGAGCTGCTGCAGATAGCGCGCGACGCTCTCCTTGATCTGCGCCATGCGTCGGTCCATCTTGGCGCGCGTGAAGTTCTTATCGCGGTTGTTCACCGCCTTGAACTTGCTGCCGTCGATCGCGACGCAGGCTTCCGTGAGCAGGCCCATCGTGCGGCACAGCGCGATGAAGCGTGCGCACACTTCGCGGATGGCAGTACCATTGTCCCTCCGGAAATCGGCAATGGTCTTGTGATCGGGAACGAGCCGACCCGTCAGCCACATGACCTCAACGTTGCGTCCGGCCTCACGCTCGAGCCGGCGGCTCGACTGAACCCGGTTGAGATAGCCGTAGATGTAGAGCTTCAGCAGGACCGACGGATGATACGAAGGCCGGCCGGTTACCTCGGGATCGACCCCGCTGAACCCTAGCTCGGCAAGATCGAGTTCTGCGGCAAAGACGTCGATCACCCGAACGGGATTGTCCTCGCCGATCCAGTCTTCCAGGCATTCAGGAAACAGCGCGCTCTGCCCGCGATCCGTGCCTTCAACGAAGCGCCTCATCCAACCCTCCCGCGAATCATATCGCGAGAATCACATCAAAAGAGGCGTTTTCACACAGGGTCGGTCAAAAGCGGAAATGCTCAGAAGGTTCAAATGATGTCCGGTCTGCCACGCTAAGCGGACATGATTGTGCGGACTTGGTAGGTCCGCTTCGTGCCAGAAACGGACATGCATTTCGCGTCGCTCGGCAGGGGCCTTTCAAGCAGACGGTCGTGGCTTATCGCCAATCGAAGATAGACTGGAGGGCGGCGGCTCAGCCTCGTGAAGCGCTGCGATCAAGTAGTCGACAAAGGCGCGCGCTGATGCCTTGGCGGCTCTGCCGCTCGCATAGACGGCGTTGAGCTCGACCGTTCCCGCGTCCCATTCCGGTAACAGCCGAACGAGCTCTCCTCTCTCTAATTCCCGACGGCACGCGCCGAGCGGAGTCATGACGATGCCCAATCCTTCGACGGCCGCTGCGATAGCGCCCAAGCTTGCCCTTATCGTCAACTTGCCCTCGACTTGGAACGAGGTCGCAGTATCGCCCTTGCGAAAGGACCAGTGGCCGCCAAGGCTTGCGGGCCCAAGAATGATCGCATGCTGAGCCAAATCCGTAGGTGTGAGGGGGGCCCCGGCCTTGTCGAGGTAAGCTCGCGCCGCGGCGAGGACCCGCGGCCATGCGAGAATTCTCCGCACCGTCGCTGTCGAGTCGGGAAGAGCACCAAACCGAAGCGCGACGTCCACGCCTTCGGCCACGAGGTCTTCGCGCTGGTCTCCCATCATCAGGTCGATCCGGAGCGCCGGATGCCGGCTCATGAAGTCCGAAAGCCGGGGGATGACCTCCCGCACGGCAAAGTTCGTCGCCAAGCCGATCCGCAATGTTCCGCGCAACTCTCCCGTTCCGCGCGCATCGTGTTCCGCCTCGTCGAGCTCGGCTAGGACCGACTCGATGCGAGCCAGGAAGTCCAAGCCGGCGTCCGTCAGCGTTACTGCGCGCGTGGTCCGGACGAA
>DATKIP010000103.1 GCA_035544015.1 Candidatus Saccharimonadia bacterium | reverse complement strand
CGGGATTGGAGGAAGGCGTAGGCGATCATCGTCATCAGCGCGTGTCGATGTAATCCCGTCCAGGATCTACCTTCGAAGTGGTCGAGCCCAAGCTCCTCCTTGAGCTGCTGGTGGGCCTGTTCACAGACCCACCTGGCCTTGATCGTGGCAGCGAGCGTCTTGATGGTGGCATCGGCCGGCAGGTTCGACACATAGTATTTTTGTTCCCCGGTCGACCGCCGCTCGCCGACGAGCCAGACCTCGTCACCAGGCATGCACTGCATACGGTTATTGAGCATCCGGTGCTTATGGCCATCCGCAACGCAGACACGGCGGGCGGTGAAGAGACAGGTCAGCCGACCTTTGGTGCCCCGCCGCCAACTGACCCTTTGCCATTTGCCTTCGGCCAATAACGCTTCAGCAGAGACCGGTGGCTGATCAGGGATGTGGTATTTGCGGGGTTTTCCGGTCTTCGCGATTGGGAAGATCAGGGCAATGTCGGCGGGATAGACGTTCTGGCGCCGCGACAGACCCACCGCCCACAGCAGACCGCGCTCGCTCAAAGCCTGACGGAAAGGTCCGCTGGAGCCGTACCCTGAATCGGCAAGCACACAGCCGAAACGCACACCGGAGGCGATGACGCGGTCGATCTCCGCCAAGGCGACCTCTGGCTTGGTCCGCGCTGCGCGGTGCTCGACTGGAACGCCCGCACGCTTCAAACGCACTGGATTACTCGTCCAACTCTCGGGAACGAAGAGACGTAATGCCACCATGAGCGGCACTTCACCCCGTGCAAGCGTCAGCGACACCAATGTTTGGCAATTGGCCGTCTTGCCGAGAGACGAGGCATATTGTGGAGCGACACCAACCGAACGATCGCCCTTCTTCGCCATCGCCGTGTCGTCGATGACCAGCACCGCATCCTTGCCGCCGACCAGGCGATCGGCCTGAACCAGCAATTCCGCCTCCAATGGCGCTGCGTCCCAAACGCCATCAGCAATGAAATGGTGCAACTGGTCATACTCGCCCGGTGCCAGTCGCGCCGCCATCGGCTGGACGCTCTTGCGATCACCCGGTCCAATCAATCCCGCGATATAAAGCGGACACATCCGTCGCCGTGCCTTGTGGCCTAAGCGATCCAGGAATGGCTTGAGCCAGCGTCCAAGCTCGTCTTCCCACTTCGACGTCGTGCCCGCCATGGTCGGCCCTCCAAAAGCCGACCATCCATGAATCATTGAAAATCTGATTCGGGAATCCAGATTCGCCCATCAATCGCTAAATTCTGCCAAAGTAGTGCTAGTGCCGTGCTTCCGTTAGTTTCCGTTATATGTTAGATTTCGTTCGAATGACGAATTACAAGGAAGCTCAAATGAGCGAGCGTCGCCCACGTTTCATCCGCTGCGCCAGTTGCAACAAAACGGTCACGGTCGCTGAGGCTGGTCGCATCCCGGTGTATTGCTCCAACGCTTGCCGACAACTGGCTTTCGCCCGCAACGCACGCGGCACCAAGGTGTCGGCAGAAGATCAACA
>DATKIP010000102.1 GCA_035544015.1 Candidatus Saccharimonadia bacterium | reverse complement strand
AATGTCTTCACATAGTGCTGGTTGAATTCGAGAAAGCCCTGGTCAGTGAAGGCGGCGGGCGAGCGCAGCTCGCAGGCGCAGAACGACGTCAGCGGCCTGCCCGCTGCCTGGATGTATTTCGCGATTCTAGCAAAGCCCTCGGCCAGCGCCACGGGACGATCGAACCGCACCCGTTCGATTTCAAAACCGGGACTGGCCGCAGCTCCGGCGGAATACTGGAACACGCCCGGAATAAACCGGTAATTGCCGGCCGGAAAATCGCTCGTCATATGCTCTCCCGTTTCTTGTTGCTCTTATACCAAATCCCGGAAGCCGTGACTCCGGTCAGAGGATACCCGAATCAGCATCCGTTTGATTCAACATGGCGAACGATGGAGGTTCGCCATGGCTATCCCGCTTCGTGCTGATTTTAATGCCGGTTTGGTAAGGGCTGCGGCCAAACGATCGAAGGATGGTCCGCAGGCTCGGCGGCTTCTGGCACTGGCGGCGATTTACGATGGGGCGAACCGCACCGAGGCGGCCGAGATTGGCGGCGTGACGCTGCAGATCATCCGGGACTGGGTGATGCGGTTCAATGTTCTTGGGCCGGACGGTCTGATCGACCGCAAGCCTCCAGGTCAACCCTCGAGGCTCAATGATGTGCAACGCCAGGCGATTGTGCGGATGATCGAGAGCGGCCCGATCCCGGCGATCCACGGTGTCGTGCGCTGGCGGTTGGTCGATCTTTCGCAATGGATATACGAGGAGTTCCGCATCACGGTTGCCAAGCAGACGCTGAGCCGGGAGCTTCGTGCGATGGGCTACCGCAAGCTCTCAGCCCGCCCCCGTCATCATGCGCAAGCCGAAGGAGCCATCGAGGATTTTAAAAAAAGTTCCCAGCGCGCCTGGATGAAGTCGCGCGCGAAAAGGCAGTCGATGTTGGGGAAATAGAGATTTGGTTCGCGGATGAAGCGCGCATTGGTCAGAAGAACAAGATCACCCGCAGGTGGGCCAAGCGCGGTACTCGCCCAAGCGCTCCGCGGGATCAGCGCACCGCCTCGACCTACATCTTCGGAGCCATCTGCCCGAAGCAGGGAAAGGGCGCGGCTCTGATCCTCCCGGCCTGCAACACCGAAGCGATGAACCTGCATCTGGCCGAAATCGCCAAGGCAGTCGCACCAGGGGCCCACGCCGTCCTCCTCGTCGATCAAGCCGGATGGCATCTGTCAGCAAGATTGTTCATTCCCGCCAACATCACCATTATGCCACTGCCGCCGAAGTGCCCTGAACTCAATCCGGTCGAAAATATCTGGCAATATATGCGCGACAACTGGCTCTCGAACCGCGTCTTCAAATCCTACGACGATATCGTCGATCACTGCTGCTATGCCTGGAATACGCTCATCGACCGCCCCTGGAAAATCATGTCCATCGGATTACGCCTGTGGGCACATGGGTTCTGATCAATGAGATCTGGTATTAGACGTACAGCACTTCGCCGCCCCGCCTGTAACCACGAGGTGTGCGCGACGGCCGAGGTAGTCAACTCGAGGGAAAGCGAGTTGCCTTCAAGGTGTCGGCAAGCGACGGCATAGAGGAGGCAGCGGAACCCACCAACGAATTGTCATCGATCTTCGTTCGTTCAACGAGCGCCTTGCCAAAAAGAGGGCTACTAACGCAACGGCCGACCTGATACTGCGGCCAGCTTTTGATACAAGCGTGCGCCAAGAGGCGACCAGTGCCAAGGGGGCGTGAACTCGAACGCCACGACCGTTGCGTAGCGAGAAGGCGGCAGAT
>DATKIP010000101.1 GCA_035544015.1 Candidatus Saccharimonadia bacterium | reverse complement strand
AGCTCGTTCGTCACTGCGATGGCGACCGCCCTGTCGGGATTGGAGTAGCTCACGCGGATGACGTTCGATCCCGACTGGACGCTGGACGAGAGATTGCGGCGGAACCGCTCGATCGCATCGTCCATAGGGTTGTCGCCAAGGGAGAACAGACCCCTGAGCCGTTCGATGAAGCTCGTATCAGGAAATATGCGCTCGAGCCCGACGGTTGTAATGGTGGTGCGAATCGTCTCGGCGCTCTCGATGATCTGGATCTCCGACTCGACGGATTTCAGTCCCTCGATAGACAACACGGCCGGACCGCTGTCGGTCACGTTCTGAATTCCGGAAAATTCTCGGTTTACCAGGACCATCAACAGGCCGCTCGCCGTGTAATTCGTCTTGGTCTCAAGTACGGCAATTGCGCCAACAACCAACGGCAGAAGCGCAAAAAAAATGATGATGCGGCGATGAAAGAAGCCGGAGATCAGAACGTCACGCAACGTAAAGGGTTGACCCTGGCTCCAGGGTTCGCGAGCCACCCCGCCAATCGCCACCCCGCCTTGAGACGATGATGCCAAGTCCCGTGTGAACTGGCCCCCGTTTCGACCGGACACTCGGCATAACCTGGAGGGCTTGAGGCTATCCTCAAGCACAGGCTTATGTCTGACGACTACCAACGTATCGAACTGATCACCGGCGCGGTTCGCCGGCGGCATTGGACGACCGAGCAGAAGCTGCAGATCATCGAGGAGAGCTTCCAACCCGGTGAGACCGTGTCATCGGTTGCGCGACGGCGCGGCGTTGCTCCCAACCTGCTGTATCGTTGGCGCCGGTTGATGACCGAGGGCGGAGCTGCAGCGGTGGGATCGGATGAACCAGTTGTCGGGAGCTCGGAGGTCCGCCGGCTTGAAGAGCGCGTCCGTGAGCTTGAGCGGATGCTCGGCCGCAAAACGATGGAAGTCGAGATCTTCCGGGAGGCTCTGGCGAAGTCGGAGTCAAAAAAACCGAGCTTGCGGCTCTTGTCGCAGCCGAAGGACGCTTCCCGATGAAGGCGGTCGCCGATGCCCTCGAGGTCGCTCGTTCGCATCTTCATGAGAAAGTCCGTCGGCTAGCGAAGCCGCGTGGCTCGTATCGCAAGCCGGACGACGGGGACCTCCTGCCGCTGATCCGCCGCCTGGTCGACGAGCGGCCGACCTACGGCTATCGCCGCATCACCGCGTTGGCCAATAGGGAGCTGGTCAAAACCGGGAAGCCGATGGCCAACCATAAGCGGATCTTCCGTATTATGCGGCAGAACGGCATGCTCCTCGCCCGGCACACCGGTCGAAGGAAGGGTCGGCTCCACGACGGCAAAGTCGTTGTCATGCGCTCGAACCTGCGATGGTGCTCAGACGGATTCGAGATCTCCTGCTGGAACGGTGACCTGGTACGCCTGGCCTTCATCATCGATGCTCACGACCGCGAGATCATTGCTTGGCATGCGGTCGCCAACGCCGGCATCAGCGGCAGCATGGTTCGCGACATGATGCTGGAGGCAGTTGAGAGCCGGTTCGCCGCCATCCAGGCTCCGCACGCGCTCGAATGGCTTACCGACAATGGCAGCGTCTACACGGCACACGAGACCCGGGCCTTCGCGACCGCACTCAATCTCGTCCCTTGCTTCACTCCCATTCAAAGCCCGGAATCGAATGGCATCTCCGAAAGCTTCGTCAAAACCTTCAAGCGAGACTATGTTCGCGTGAACCCTCTTCCGGATGCGATCACCGCACTCCGGCAGATCGCCGGATGGTTCTTGGACTACAACGAAAACCATCCCCATTCTGGGCTCAAAATGCGCTCCCCAAGGGAGTTCATGCGAGCTCAATCACAATAGCCCTGTGTCCGGTTAAACGGGGGCAACTCCAGGGGCATCCTGTTCGTGCTGCTGGTCGGCCGGGATACGGTGATCAGCGTCGGCCGGGATGTGGCGATCCCCGTCATGGGCGGTGCGTTTGGGGTCGCGTTGGTGGTCGGCACGCTTGGGCTGTTCATCGGCTACATCCGTCGCAAGCGTAGGGAGGGTCAGCCGTGGCTGTTTCACTTCATTCTATGGCCCGCCTACATTGGAGTTCTTACGGTTCTTGGCCTTGCTGCCCTCCATTCTTCCGACAATGCCTGCGGCGGCCCTCATGAGTGCGTTGGGCAAATTCCGCTTTATTGGCTCCCGGCCTCGCTTGTGCTCCTTAGCGCGTTACTGTGGTGGGTTGAGGATTTCATTATCGAACGGCGGAAATCCCGCCTTCCGGCTGCATCCACA
>DATKIP010000100.1 GCA_035544015.1 Candidatus Saccharimonadia bacterium | reverse complement strand
CTACGACATTCACACATCGCCGGGTCTTGCGTTGAGTAAGGCAGCCTGACTCCCTTTAACCGGTTGATTCGGTTTGAGGAGGAGACCATGGCTGATTTGACGCTGGGGCGGTTTGGCGACCGTCGGCTGGAAAAAGGGGGGCGTTCTTACACGCTCGGTTGGTGGAATTGGGCGGGAGTGGCGTACGTGTTTGTCGGCTCGGTAAGGACCGTGCGGGCGAGATCAGACTGACGCGCTTTCTGCACAATCCAGCAGTGACCGTGAGCGAGATGGTGGCCACGGCGGCGGCCCGTACGTCTACTCGTGTAGCCGGACGGCATGTGCTCGCCATTCAAGACACGAGCATGGTTCGCAGCGCCGCCGAGGGCATCGGCGTGGCTTTGCACCCTCTCATCGCAGTCGATGCGTTCGATGGCACTTTGTTTGGCCTTCTCGACGCTCGCTTCTTCATCCGTCAAGGCGGTCAGCGCAACGAGCGCCGGGAGCGGGACTTGGCGCAAAAGGAAAGTGGACGCTGGCTTGAGGCGGCACACCGCGCTGCTGAACTTGCGGGTGTGGGGGCCGCTTGCGTGACTGTGGTATCGGACCGTGAAGGCGACATCTACGAGGATTTTGCCGATAAACCGAGTGCGGTCGAAATGCTGGTGCGCGCGGGCCAGGATCGGCGGCTTGCGGACGGATCACATCTGTTTGCCAAGACCGGGATGCTGCCCGAGGCCGGGCGCATGGCGATCGATTTGCCGGCTGCTCCCGGCCGCCGCGCCCGCACCGCCATCGTATCTCTGCGGTTCTGTAAGGTCGAAATCGCGCGACCGAAGCATCGAACATCGGGCGCCCGCGCAGCGTTGCCGCGCGCTGTGGCGCTGAGCTTGGTCGAGGCATCCGAGATCAATCCGCCGGCAGGCGTTGATGGCGCTCATTGGCGCCTGTTGACCACGCACGCAGTGAACGATGTTGCGGATGCTCGCCGGATCGTTGACTTCTATCGTCAGCGTTGGACCATCGAGCAGCTGTTCCGCACCCTAAAAACCCAAGGCTTCAATGTCGAAGCCCTGCGTCAGGCGGAGGGCGGGCCCTTCGAACGGCTGGTTGCTGCCAGCCTAATCGCCGCCGTCACCGTGTTGCAGCTCGTACGCGAGCGCGATGGCGTCGCCAAACGGCCGCTCGAAGACGCCTTCGACCCCGAGGATCGCCCAGCTCTGGAGGCAATCTCCGCAGACTTGGAAGGTAAGACCACCAAACAAAAAAATCCCCATCCCAAAGGCTCTCTCGCATTCGCCGCTTGGGTCTTTGCACGGCTGGGTGGATGGAACGGCTACTACGGAAAGCCAGGCCCCGTTGTCATGCTCCATGGGCTCACTCGCTTCCAAGCTATCAAGCATGGATGGGCTCTACGAAATGTGTGAATCTCGTAGGGCTTGACCCGCGGGTCCATCCATTCTTCGCAAATAAATCTATTGCGAAGGAGATGGATTGCCGGGTCAAGCCCGGCAATGACGACCAAACGCAGGCCGGCACGGCGCGAGCTTGCTCTAGTGATAGCCGATGTCCCCTCGAACCTTGCCCCGAAATACCCAATAGGACCAACCCGTGTACATCAAGATCACGGGCAGCAGCACAAGCGTGCCGACCAGAAGAAACGCCTGGGTTCGCCCGGAGGACGCGGCCTCCCACAAGGTGAAATGGTGGGGAACGATCATCGGGTAGAGACTGATGGCGATGCCGAGATACGACAAGACAAAGAGCCCGATCGCGCCCGCGAACGGCAGGACCTGGGCCCGGCTGTCGAGCGCGCGCCACGTGACGAGCGCGACAGCGGCGGTCGCGATCGGCACCGGGGCCAAGATGAGGATGTTCGGCCACGCAAACCACCGCGCGGCGACAGCCGGATTTGCGATCGGGGTCCAGATGCTCACGATGCCGATGGCCACGAGCACGGCCACAAGACAGATGCGGCCGTGCCGGCGGGCGTCGTCCTGGATGTCGCCTTCGGTCTTCAGGATCAGCCACCCCGCGCCGAGAAGCCCATAGCCGAACAACAGCGCTATGCCCGTCAGAACCGAGAATGGCGTCAAGAAAGCGAAGGAGTT
>DATKIP010000099.1 GCA_035544015.1 Candidatus Saccharimonadia bacterium | reverse complement strand
GGGTTTCGGCGGCTAAGCGGTCGCCGGCGTCTTCTGAGGGGAGGCCCTCCTTGGAGTTGCGAAGGTTGGCCTCGGTGATGCCCTTTTCGCCCATGGCTTTGGCGTAGGCTTGCTCGCGGCGGAGGTCGGCGGATTCGTTGGCACCAAGCAGTTTGGTGGCCATCTTTCCCCGCACCGGTATACCGGCCCGGGCATAGCGAGCGTTTGAGCGAGTTCGAAGACCTTTTTGCTGTAGTTTGAGGGCGGCCTTTTGGGCTCCGGTGGCATTTTTTATCGGGTCATCGAGAGCCTTAGCGGCATCGCCCAGCCTCCGCCCTTTATAGAGATTATTCCGCTCCCGATTAGCCGCAGCATCCTTGGCGCGGTCGGAGTCTTTGCCGAAGCGCTTGTCGGCGGCGCCGGTGAGGCGGTTAATGCCGCCAACGCCGGCCGCGAGGCCGGTGCCGGCGAGCTTAAAGGCAAAGGGGACGGCAAACAGCGGCAGGATGAGGCCAAAGATCTCAAACAGGGGTTTGACGAAGTCGGTGCCCGTACCGGTGGTGGCGCCGGCAGCAGAGGCAAACAGACGGCCGATTTCAAACAGCAGCATGATGAGGGGGTACATCAGGACGAGGCGAATGAGGTCGTTGGCCCCCCGCCGGGCCCATTTCTCGGTGTTGGGCAGCACCCAGGCGAGGCAGATGAAGGGACTTAAGATGACGAGGAGGATGATGAAGATCTTGCGGAAGATGAGGGTGAGGAAGACACCGACGAAGGCGATGAGGAGGGAAAGAACCGCCCCAAAGCCCACCGTAGCTGCTGCCCCGGCCAAAACAAACGTGGCGACAGTGGTGGCAGTGCCGAGGAAGAATTTGCTCGAAATGGAAGTCAAATCAATATCCGGCGGCGGTATGGCCTGGGACATGAGCGATACAATCCCCTGCCCCAGAATGTTGCCGATATCGATGATGATGGCACAGATATACCAGGAGAAGGGTACGAGGATGGCTCCGGCGATGAGGT
>DATKIP010000098.1 GCA_035544015.1 Candidatus Saccharimonadia bacterium | reverse complement strand
GTTTATTTGGCAATGAATTGGAAGACGACTGGACTACTCGCGATGGGATTATCACGCAGTTACATCTATTGATCGGTCGGAAAATTGTTACGGGTGTGGCAAAGCGGTTTCCTGCAGCAAATCGTTTCGCGCCGAGATACTCTTCATGGTACGATATGCACGCAGCGCTGTCTCTGGAGCCGGATTAGCACGGATGCAGGCAAGCTCCGCTGTGACCTTCTCAATCCGGAACATTTACACGGATGAACAAGGCCGTCTTCATAGATCAATTTGTCCTCCGTGAAGAACGCGGACGACCGCTGATTTAAGCGATCTTTTGAGCCGGGACAGTTTCGGCGAAGGCCCGGATGATGGCACGCAAGAGTTCTGCGAGCCACCGCAGGAGCAGGCCGAAGTTGTAGCCGGCAGCGGCGAGGACGGCGTTGATGCGGTCGCCGACGCGGCCTTTGAGATAGTTGCGGTCCATGCGGTGCTCGGCCTTGACGTGGCCGATGACGGGCTCGACAGCCGCACGACGCTTCATCTCGCGCCGGATGGAAGCCGTGACGCGGCGGACCTGCCCCGAGATCCAGACCCTGAGCCGGTGCGGGTGGTTGTGGCCGCGGTACCCTTTGTCGACATGGATGCGGCGAGCCTCCACGCCGGTGAGCTTCTCCATGTCGGCGACCACAGGGCCGAGCGTGTGCCCGTCGAAGGGATTGCCGTGCAGCGCCTTGGCATGGAGCACGAACTGTCCGCCCTTCGGGGACGTCACGGGGGTGGCGATACTGACCTTGCAGCCGAACTCGTAAGGCGCGCGGGCTTTCCCCTTGCCGATGCACTCGACCTCCGGCGCATGTAACGCATAGACCTTGGGGCCGCGCTGATGCTGATCCTGGCTGCGCACCCGCTGCGCCAGATCGAGTAGCGGGCCGAAGCGAGCTTCCAGCGCCGCATCGCCATCAATCTTGCGGCGGATGTCGCGGATGATCCGGCCAAGTCGCGTCCGCAGGAACTTGAGTTGGCGCCGGGCGCGCTTGAACTGATGAGCGTGGGTATAGCGGCCCACCATGATGGCGGCGCGCTTGGCCAGGCGCAGATAGCTCTGGCGCAGCGGCACACGGTTGCGCTTGGCGAGCCCGACGAGCTTGGTGATGGCCCGATGCATCAGCCGCGCGTCGGTCGGATGCGCAACGGCCTTTGGCTGCACCGTGGTATCGACCGCCACTCGCTCCAGGTCCTTGGGACCGATGGCGCCAGTCTTGTGCGCCACCGACAGACTTTCCTGGATCAGCGCGACGAGCTGCTCCTCGCCGAGCCGCTGGCGCCAGCGCGTCATCGACGATCGATCGAACGGCAGCCGGTGGCAGAAGCTCAACTCGCCGCAAAAGTATTGGTAATAGGGGTTCTCGATCCAGCGGGCGCACAGCACCTCATCCGAGAGATTGTGCATGTGCTTCAGGATGAACAGGCCGGCGACAAGCCGCGTCGGCAGACCAGGCTGCCCCGGACCGGTTTGGCACACCGAACCAAAGCGGTCATCCAGAAACTTCCAGTCGATCAGCGCCGCCAACCGCACCAGCGGATGGCCCATGTCGATGATTTGATCGAGGGCCGGAAGCAACAGGTCTTTCTGACGATCATCCCGCGGTTTGCTCATCGCCTTCCCCAATGCCGATGACCCGCCGTCAGGGAATCACGAATCGCTCGAAAGCAAAATCCCAAAACGCAAGAAAGCGCGGCCCAACACCCGGCTTTCCTGCAAAATCGAATACTTTATCGAGACAACTTCTGCCTATCGCTCAGGCCGATCTGCATTCTTCACGGACGACTCGTGACCATGCGGGTTTTCCCGTTTCCTAATCTATTGTCGGTTCATCACTCGGTGGCGCGATCTGTTTGGGCGTGTCGCGTTTTTCGATCTCGGCCTTGACGGTATCCGGCACGACCGCTTCGAACAGATCTTCGATGTGCTTCTTCTGCGTTATCTGGGTCTCGACGATCAAGTTCACGAGTCCGAACAACTGTGTCGCAACGGTCTTGTCGTCGTCCCAATCGATCTGGCCCGGGTGGACTGCATCGTTCCCTGCTACGCGCACAACGTCGAGCGCCTTCTGTATCCGCGTATCGAGCCCCTTTGCCACGAGGCTGGCGATGTCGTTGTTGATATTCTTGCCCTTCTCCCCGAGGTGCGGCATGAGCTTTTGAACACAGAGGCGGAGGAGAGCTGCAGCGCCTCTCGGCGACTTGTCCAAAATATCGTTCGCTTCGAGGACGATCGCTGTCACGTCTGCCGGCATTTCTTCCACCGGCGCGATCGACACATCGCCGTGCGGATAGATGAGTTCATCCGCCCGCCAGATCGCGAGGCCTTCGCAACTAAAGCACATGCTGAGATGAACGTTCATTAGGTGCTTGTTGAGGCTGCTCCAGCCTCCTTCCTCTTCAAAGAACACTTCTCTAGTGAGCATCCTTTCCAGAAGTTTCAGGGTCGACTCTTCAAGCTGTTTGGCCCTCTCGGCGTCCTCGACCTTGCGTGCGTTTGGAAAAAACGGACCCCCGTCCTTGTCGTGTCGTTGAGCAAACAACTTAAACCACGTCTGATGGGCTAGCGCACCGCAGTCGGGGTGCGGGCAA
>DATKIP010000097.1 GCA_035544015.1 Candidatus Saccharimonadia bacterium | reverse complement strand
CGGAGGATCGAGCGGGCCCGCTACGATGCGGACTTGGCAGAACGCCGTTATGAGGAGGCGGACCCCAGTAATCGCCTGGTTGCCAGCACGCTCGAAAAACGCTGGAATGACGCAATGCAGCGGATGATAGAACTCAAGGCTGAGGTTGCCGACTTTGAGCTTCAAGCAATGCGAAGCCTCACACCCGAACAAAAGCAGCAAGTTCTACAGCTCGGCAAAGACTTTCCTCGCCTATGGAAGGCAGCGACCACTTCAGCTTGCGACCGCAAGCGAATGCTGCGTTTGTTGATCCGCGATATCACGGTCGTCAAGGGTGCAGAACCCAAGCTGTTGCACTTGCAAATTCGCTGGCAAGGTGGAGCAACCGAAACCATTGATGTCCATCGTCAGCCAAGCCGCGCCGAGGCGGTCCGTTATCCCGACCCCTTTGTTGCTAAAATCCGCACGATGGCGAAAACAAACGACGCGGATTCAACTCGCCAGTGCATAGAAATTTAGGAGCAAGCGAGGGAGTCAAAAACCTCTTGCGGTGAACGGAAGCCGAGAGATTTTCTGGGTCGTGCATTTAGCAAACGTTCGACTTTGGCAACCTCGGCATTTGAGATCGTAGAGAAGTCTGTGCCCTTTGGGAAGAAGTCGCGGATGAGGCCGTTGGTGTTTTCATTCAAGCCGCGCTCCCATGCATGGTACGGCGTTGCGAAGAAGATTTTTGCCTTCAGTGCATGGGCGATATCCTGATGCGCGGCAAATTCCTTTCCGTTGTCGAACGTGATGGTGTGCACATAGTTGTCGATCGACTTGAGGCGACGCACGGTTGCCCTTTGCGTAGCGCGGGCGGTGGAACGTGGCAGCTTGCTGATTTTGGTGAGTTGAGACTTTCTCTCGACCAGCGTGAGTAAGCCGCCTTTGTGCCCGGCGCTGACAACGGTGTCACCCTCCCAATCCCCCAGGCGAGCTTTGCGCGCGACAATGGCTGGACGCTCAGAAATGTCGATTCTATTTGGGATCAGGCCACGTCCGGCGTTCTTGCCGGCACGGTTGTTATAACGTTTCCCGCGCCGCCTCAGACTGTACCACAAGTTGCCGCCGTCGCATTTGTCCTGCCAGATCATCTGGTAGATGCGCTCATGGCTCAGCTTGATGCCCTGGTCGCTTAACCAGCCGCTGATCTGCTCCGGTGACCAGCGCATCTGGCACAACTTCGCTTCGATCTTTCCCCGCACTGGCACCGTCAGCTTGCGTGGCGTACTTCTTATCGTCTGCCGCGCTTGAGCCTTTGCTTCTGCTTGCTTGAACCGATAGCCACGCTGACCCCGATTGCGGCGCAGCTCTCGGCTTACCGTGCTTTGGCTGACTCCCAAAACGCTGGCGATACATTCTTGGCTGGTACCGCTCTTGCTCAGCGCATAAATCTGGCAGCGGTCCTCATACGTAACTCGCCGGTACTTGCTCATAGGTGACCTCTTGCTATCGCAAAAGGTTACCCCTTCGTCGCCTCACTCACTTATGCACTGGCTACTTGAATCCGCGAACCCTGATCAAAGCTACCCAAATAGTTACGACTTCACATTGCCCCAAGGCATAAGCGGGCCATACCACATACTTGTGAAAACTGATACTGGCAACCAAGTGACTGAGTATCAGCATGAAGACGATAATGTGTTGTCGAGCAAT
>DATKIP010000096.1 GCA_035544015.1 Candidatus Saccharimonadia bacterium | reverse complement strand
ATCAGAGCCTAAGCGGACATCGAAGATCAGGGTGAGCCGCTACGCCGGTTCTCCATCTTTCTAACTCAAAGACAACCAACGGAAAGGACAATAACTATGGGGCACCTCGAAAAATAGCGAGGTCTGCGAATTTATGCGAGTCTGACTTGTCGCTACAAAGATTCGGGGGTGGGAGACGATGGGGCAATTGGGGTTTTTCGATGCGGACAGTCGGTTGGCGGTGATTTCCGCGAAAGGCGATCCGTTGGAGAAGATTGCTCGTGTGGTGCCGTTTGAAAGCTTCCGGGCTGAGATTGAGGCAGCGGTATTGACGCCAGCGAACGAGAAGAAGAGCAATGCTGGCCGCAAGCCGATTGACGTTATCGTGATGTTTCGGATGCTGGTGCTGCAATCGCTTTACAATCTGTCTGACGAGCAGGTCGAGTATCAAGTGCGCGATCGGCTGTCGTTCACGCGCTTTCTGCGGCTCGGCATCGAGGATCGCATTCCGGACGGCACGACATTGTGGTTATTCCGCGAGGCGCTTGGCAAGGCCGGGTTGATTGAGAAGCTGTTCGAGCGTTTTGGCCAACATTTGGAAACGAAGGGCTACATTGCGCGCGGCGGCCAGATGATTGATGCGACGATCGTTCCGGTTCCCAAGCAACGAAACACCCGCGAGGAGAATGAGGAGGTGAAGGCCGGCAAGACGCCGAAGGCTTGGAAGCAGAACCCGGCGAAAAACCGGCAGAAAGACAAGGATGCACGCTGGACCAAGAAGCACGGCAAGAGCTTCTACGGCTACAAGAACCACGTGAATGCGGACGCCAAGCGCAAACTGATCCGGCAGTACGAGGTGACCGACGCGAGCGTTCATGACAGCCAGCAATTTGATGGCCTTCTGAACCAGGCCAACACGTCCGCTGACGTCTATGCGGATAGCGCGTATCGTTCGGCCGAGACCGAGGCGAAGCTCAACTTGCGCGGCCTTCGTAGCCGCATTCATCGGCGCGCGAACCGCAACCATCCGCTATCGAAAGTGCAGGAGGACGCGAACCGTCGGAAGAGCCGAGTTCGGGCCCGCATCGAGCATGTGTTCGGTGCTCAGCAGACCGCGCCAGGTGGCCGGATTGTCCGGACGATCGGCATCGCGCGGGCGAAAGTCAAAATTGGCCTGCAGAACCTTGTTTACAACATCCGCCGACTTGTGACCCTGGAGCGGATGGTCGCCGCTTAAAAAGGAGTGCACCCGGAACGCCCCGATCGGGGCGCCGGGCGCACCAAACAAAGCCTATTCACGACAAATTAAAACGAAAATCACCGTCGCGCTGAACCGGCGATTGATCCGGCGAAAATATCGTCATTGTTCGAGGTGCCCTATTGATTATTAAAGACGACACTTCACTATATCGGTCCATCCGAATGAATCGGCGAATCGTGAACTTGCGAACGACAGACCACGACCAACACGTAATTTATGCGCATTTGGCGCTGCGCGCGACGCCGTCGCATAATAGCGGAAGG
>DATKIP010000095.1 GCA_035544015.1 Candidatus Saccharimonadia bacterium | reverse complement strand
TGTTTGGAACACCACCAAGCAAGCTGTAGCCAATATTCAGCGTTCTACCTTTGAAGACACAAAAAAGGCCTTTACCGGCTATATTGCCGGAAGGCTGTTTAAATATGGTTTATGACGGTTTTGTTTTGAGAGGGCTATAGCAGGGAATAATGCCGCTATTATCCACCGTCGTATGGGCGAGATTACTTTTGGGCCCGGCTCCACCGGTCATGCGTCCATTCATACTTTGAAATATTACGGGAAAAAAGTAGTCGACGCCATCAATCAACGATGGGGTAGATTCCGATGCCTGAGTTGCGACATGAACGTACTACCGCGGCACTCCCGCAAGACCGCCTGCGCGAGAGGCTGGCGCTTGGAACCATCACGGCGCTCGTCGCCTCCGGATGTGCCGTCGAGGTGGCGACGGAGGTTCGTCAGATACCTTCGTGGATGCAATACGCCTTCCGGGGCCCGGGTCGAAGTCACGAGCGACCAAACCATGGGAGCCGACCGGCGCCTGGCGATGGCCAATGCGGCGCGGGGAGCTCCTATTTATTATACTTAGCCCGGCGCATGGTTTAATCTATAAGGGTACGTTTCTCGATAATCATACAGAGGATGGATTGCGCATGAGTAAAATCGCATTAATTACCGGCATTACTGGCCAGGATGGATCATATTTAGCGGAATTATTGCTGGAGAAGGGCTACCAGGTCCACGGCGTGAAGCGGCGGGCATCGACCTTCAATACCGGCCGGATCGATCATATTTTCCAAGATCCTCACGAGAGTCACAAGCGCTTAACCCTTCACTTTGGGGACGTCGCTGATGCCAGTAATATGTCGCGGATCATCGAACAAGTGAAGCCCGACGAGGTATACCATTTAGCCGCCCAAAGCCATGTGCGTGTGAGTTTTGATATACCCGAATACACCGGCGATGTGACTGGCCTTGGGACGTTGCGCATCCTTGATGCCATCCGAGAGAATGGGTCTAAGACCAAATTCTACCAGGCATCCTCTTCGGAGATGTTCGGCAAGGTCGTTGAGGTTCCGCAGACCGAGCAGACGCCATTTTACCCGCGCTCGCCCTACGGCGTAGCCAAGGTGTACGGATACTGGATAACAAAAAATTACCGAGAGAGCTACGGGCTGTACGCCTGCAACGGGATTTTGTTTAACCATGAAAGCCCGCGTCGCGGTGAGACGTTTGTCACTCGTAAGATTACCCGGGGTTTGGCGCGCATTAAGCTGGGCATTGATACTACGCTCTACATGGGTCACTTGGATGCCAAGCGGGACTGGGGCTACGCCAAGGACTATGTGGAGGGCATGTGGATGATGCTCCAGCAGGACGAGCCCGATGACTACGTGCTGGCCACCAATGAGACCCACAGCGTGCGAGAATTTATAGAAGTAGCCGCCGCTCAGCTCGGGTTTGACCTCGTGTGGCGAGATAAGGGCCTCGACGAGACTGGGGTCGACGAGAAGACGGGCAAGACGATAATCCGAATCGACCCGGCCTACTTTCGGCCGGCCGAGGTGGAGCTGCTGATTGGTGACTACTCGAAAGCCAAGAAGCAGATGGGCTGGGAACCCACAGTCAAATTCAAGGAGCTCGTTGAGCTCATGGTTACGGCTGACCTTACGGTCGAGACCCAGTTAGCTGGGTTGGCGAAATGATCAAACTGATCAAATCCAGCTTTCACCATGAGGCCCAGACCAAACGGGCGTTGGCTGATTTTATCTTGAACGAGTCCATGCTGAGCATGAATAAGCAGTGCGCAAGCTTTGAGCAGGCGTTTGCCGCCAAACAGGAGCGGAAGTTCGCCGTATACGTGGGTAACGGGAGCGTCGCCAACCTGCTTTTGATTCAGGCTATGATGAATCTGGGTAAACTCAAGCGCGGCGACAAGGTGGGCTTTTCGGCCCTCACCTGGCCCACTAATGTGATGCCGTTGATCCAGCTGGGGCTTGAGCCCGTAGCTATTGACTGCCGACTCGAGACGCTCAATGTCTCGCCCCATCACCTTGAGGAAAAGGCAGAAGGCCTGAAAGCGCTCTTCCTCACCAATGTCCTGGGATTTTGCGACGACCTGCCGCGCCTGGCTGAGCTTTGCGCCGAGAAGGGCATCACACTCATTGAGGACAATTGCGAGTCCTTGGGCTCCCGAGCCGGCGGCAAGCTGCTGGGTAACTTTGGTATGGCTTCGACGTTCTCATTCTTCGTGGGCCACCATATGTCCACGATTGAGGGCGGCATGATCTGCACCGACGACGATGAGCTGCACGATCAGCTCGTGATGGCGCGAGCGCACGGTTGGGACCGTAATCTCACCCCCCAAAAACAGGAGAAGCTGCGGACAGAGGCCGGAGTCGACGCTTTCTACGCGAAGTACACTTTTTACGACCTCGCCTCTAATTTCCGGCCAACCGAAATTAACGGGTTCATCGGCAACATCCAGGTCAAGTTTTGGGACGAAATTGTGTCTAAGCGTGTGGGTAACTTTGATCGATTCTGCGACGCCATGAACCAGAATGACGACTTCCACCACTATGATTTATCCCACATGGAGATAGTGTCGAATTTTTCGATGCCAATCATTTGCAAAACACCCGAGCTAGCCCAGCAGTATCGAGATAAATTCACCGCCGCTGAAGTAGAGATCCGGCCGGTGATTGCCGGAAATATGACCAAGCAGCCATTTTACAAAAAGTATGTCCAGGATGTATCCCCGCGGCCAAATTCTGACCTGGTGCACGCGAACGGGTTTTACTTCGGCAACAATCCGGAAATGACCGACGCGGAGCTCGATATTCTCTGCGGGTTACTGGGGAAATAATCGCCATGCCAATCGACAAGACGGCTAGGCTCTACATCGCAGGACACGGCGGACTTGTGGGTGCCGCGGCCAAGCGGAGGCTTGAAGCAGCCGGCTACACCAATATTATCGTCCGGACCCGGGCTAAACTAGACTTAATGGACTCGGCGGCGGTTGGTAAGTTTTTTGCAGACGAGCGGCTCGACTACGTGATTGATTGCGCGGCCAAGGTGGGGGGCATCAAGGCTAATATGACCTACCCGACCGAGTTCCTGTACGAGAATCTGCAAATCCAGAACAATTTGATATGGTCGGCCAAAGAGGCGGGCGTGAAAAAATTTGTCTTCCTCGGGAGCTCGTGTATTTACCCACGCGAATCGCCACAGCCGATGAAAGAGGAATACTTCATGACTGGGCGGCCCGAGCCCACGAATGAGGCTTATGCATATGCGAAGATTGCCGGAATGAAGCTGTGCGAGTTCATTTATGATGAACATCATATGAACTTTATATCTTGCATGCCGACAAACGTGTATGGCGAGAATGATAACTTTGATCCGGAGACCTCGCATGTTATCCCTTCGCTATTGCGGCGGATGCACGAGGCCAAGGTGAGCAACGCTCCGGAAGTGGTAATCTGGGGGACGGGCGTGAGCCGTCGGGAGTTCCTGCACGTCGACGACCTTGCGGACGCCATTATGTGGCTGTTGGAGAGCTACGACCAGAAGCAGTTCCTGAACATCGGTACCGGCGAAGACGTTTCGATTAAAGAACTGGCGATATTAGTTAAGGAGCTGGTGGGATACGAAGGCGAGCTGGTGTTTGACGCCACCAAGCCCGATGGCATGCCCAAGAAGCTGCTCGATGTATCGAAGCTCCACGAAGCGGGCTGGAAGCACAGCATAGAGCTCAAGGATGGGCTAAAGCGTACCTACGAATGGTACCTCTCCGGCCAATAAAAGGTACAATACTTGTATGTCGACTTTAATCTTAGTTCTCTATGTCCTATCGACGTCACTTGGCCTCGTAGTTTTGAAGTTGGGGACTACGGGCGGTCTGCCCATTAGCCTGGCTGAGAATAAACTGCAATTTCACTTTAATATTTACAGTTTGAGTGGGCTGGCGTTGTATGCCGTTAGCTTCGTGCTTTATCTATACTTAATCTCCAAAAACGACCTCGGGTATATCATTCCGCTGGCTACGGGTTTGGTTTATGTGGTAATTTTCTTTGCCTCATTTGTGGTGCTCAAGGAGGCGTTCTCGGCCACCAAGATTCTGGCCATTGGGCTTATACTGATGGGCGTTATTATCTTGAATGTAAAGAAATAGTTCATGATGCGATTAGCCGTCCTGCGCCCATATGTTGTCCTAGGGCTGGTCTACCTGGCGGCCGGTCTGTTGGGTAATTTTACGCTGGCAGCCATTGTGGTCTCGCTGTATCTAACATACCAACTTATTAGTCGGTGTTTGTCGCGGGATATTTTTGACAGCGCCGTTTTCATAATACTGATTACGCCGTTTTTCTACGCTCTTTTGCTACAGTGCATTGCTCTCATGGCTTGGGTGTTTAATCATAATTTCCCCTTATTGGCGGCGGCCCCCGCCTGTGTGTTGTTTCTGCTCGTTCTGAATGCGCTAACGACGCGTTCGCTCAAGCGAATGACTACCCCCTCCGCAAAAACGAAGGTACGCTTTGCGCCTGCGGCTGACCTCGTAGCAATAATGATCGCTACGCTCATTATTACCTGCATTGCCATTCTGCCATTAATAACAACCAAAACGATGAACCCGGCCAGCATACTCAACTCAATCAACGGCAATGTTGACGACCTGGCTCACATTCAGCTACTAAACGATCGCGTACAGTTCGACCGGGGGATCTTGTTTCATACCAACATTTCTACTACGTTTCGAAGCTCGGCCACATATCCTTCCGGCTGGCACTCCGCCAATGCCATCCTCGTAAAGGCCGTAAACCCGGGCATTGAGCCCGGGCTAGACACCGTAATGGCCTATGTTGTGACGAAGTTTTTCTGGTTCTTTGTCTTGGTGTATGTGTTTGTTCGATCGGCTTTTGTGTTCGCGGGCAAACACGAACGCGGCCCTAAAGCGCCGCTGATTCGCGCGGTGCTACTAGCGATACTTTCGCTCATTACGGTTATTGCATTTTTGGTAGACATGTTTGGCTCTGGCTTTTATAGTTTCTTTCCGCAACTCACATCTCTCCTCCTGTTAATGCTCGTAGCTCTTCAGCTCAAACAGCCGGGTGACTTACCGGCTCTAGAAAAAACCCTGCCCATGGCAGCAATTTTGGTAATAAGCGGCTCGCTAACCTGGCTATTGCTTTTGCCTGCCGTACTGCTTGCGGGCGCCGTTGTCGTCGCCTTGTACATAAAAGGTTCGAGGCTTAGCCAAGTACTCCGTCGCATTAGCGGTAGCATATTTGCGTATCTGCCCCTTTATATTTTGTTGGGCGGAGCCCTGCTGGTGCAGTATTACGTCATAGCAGCAGATAAAACTTCGGTGAGTTTCTTGCACGCAATTGTGCTTCCGGGGGGGACGCCGACATATACCAACTTTGTGTACCTCCTCATCGCAATTGGGGTTGCCCTGTGTCTGGCAAGAATAGTGCGCGAGGCTCGGTTTGCCTTAAATTCCAATCTGATAATAATGGCCTGTTTACTGGCACTGGCGAGCGTGTTTTACGGCATACAGCTCCACTTCACGGGGCAGCTGGCCTACTACTACTTCAAGGTCATGACGGCAGTAGTAGTTCTAGCGGTTCCCATTGCGATTGCTGGCTTCATCTGGACGATCGAGCGCATATCAAACGATTATATGTATTCCACAATGATTGTTACTGGCGTGTTTTTCTCGCTCTTGCTTCTCCCGCAAATTGCCGTCGGTGCCACCATACGCTATCTCAGCGGTCATCGAGATATATCCCCGCAAACTCAGCAGTCGGTTTATGCTGGGCTCCAGGCAACGCTCGCCACAACCTACAACCAGCCATCCTATACGATCTATTTTATTCCCGGCAAAGCCGCTGAATCGGACTTTGCTACCATGGCTCTTAAAACCAATAAGCCGTCCAGTACCTGCTTCGATACGGCTCGTCGGGTTTTTAATTTTACTGCCAACCCGGCGGAACACACGGATGACATAAGAGCCGATTGCGGGGGCCTGGATAAATTAGAGGTTCTTACCAATCAAGAAACTATTAGCGAGCTAAAGTCCACCGTTGCTGCGGCTAGCCTTGAGAAGATAATCACGGTTCGGCTTATTGGAGATGATGCAAAATGAAGGGCTATTTGAGGAGTTTTCCCAAGAGCGTTTGGCTTTTTCCGATACTCCCGTTGCTGGTCATCTGCGCTCTGTCGGCGTTGCGCATTAGCGGCAGCTCGGTGGGCATGTATCACCAGCTCCTCTACGGTTCGGGGACGGATAAAAATCTACTACTCGGCTCTTCTCAGCCGATCAGATCGGATGAATGGATGGTGGGAACGCCGTTGACGGTGTCGCAGTCGCACTTCGGCTACCCTCAAATTGACCCGATGATTGGCGATGGTTTTGATGCGTCTATTTTGGCTGACCTGCCTGCCAAGGACTGGTCGGCGATCTTTAAGCCTCAGAATCTCTCGTTTTTTGTCCTGCCGCTTGAGCAAGCTTTTGCCCTGAAGTGGTGGATATTGGGTTATCTGCTCATTGTCTCGGCCTACTTTTTGACCCTTATACTACTGCCGGGGCGCCGACTGGTGGCGGCTTTTCTGTCCTCTAGTTTATTCTTTTCGCCCTTTGTCCAGTGGTGGTATTTGACGGGAACACTCGGCTCTATCGCCTATTGCATCCTGGCTTCGGTTATTTTTATACACCTCATACGCTCGGTGGATCGAAAAAAGACCGTCTGGCTTACACTAGCCTTGGCCTATGTACTAACATGTTTTGCCCTTTTGATCTATCCCCCATTCCAAATCCCGTGCGCCCTGGCCGCCGCTGCCTTGTGTATGGGTTTTTTACTTGAAGAAACCAAGCTACTGACATGGCGGCTGATAGTAAAGAAGCTGATGCCGGCGGTGGTGGCGGTGGTGGTGTGCGGGGTGATGGTGGGGCTGTTTGTGGTAACGCGCAGCCAGACTATTTCGGCGATCACCGGGACGGTCTACCCGGGCCACCGGGTGGCGGCCAGCGGTGGGTACCCGCCCTACTTATTTATGGATGGTTTTTTGGACAACCGGCTTCAGGATCTCGGCCGGGCGAGCCATTATGTTTCTAACCAGAGCGAGGACTCCAGCTTTATTTACCTCTGGCCGTACCTGATTATTCCGTCGATCTTTTTGCTGGTACGGCAACGGCGGGCGCGCAAGCAGTTCGATTATGCGCTGCTGTTTGTGAATGTGCTGTTGGTTATCTTTGCAGCCCGCATGCTGCTGCCGATGCCGGAGGTACTGGCTAAGGTCTTTCTGCTCTCGAGCATCCCACACGACCGGCTCAAGATAGGCTTGGGGGTGCTGAACTTTTTGCAGCTCGTTTTGGTGCTGCGACATCTGCGGCAGTCTAAGTTGCCACGCTCTTGGGCGATTGGCTTCGGGGGATTGGCGGTAGTGGCGCAGATGATTGTGGGCTACACGATTCTCCATAACTTCCCGCTCTACTCGCCGCGCGTGCGGGTATTTGGATTGCTGGCACTAACGGTTGGCCTAATCGTTTATCTGGCTTTGCGGCGGCACCTCTTGGCTATGGGCGCGGTCCTGCTGGGACTGAGTTTATTTACGTCTCTAGCGGTTAACCCGCTGTATGTGGGGCTGGGCGAGCTGACCCACTCGCGGCTCGGAGATGCGGCCAAAAGCGATCCGGGTGGGACTCAAAGCGGCTGGGTTTACATGGGGAATATGACTTCGACGAACGTACTTGCGGCATACGGCCTGCATTCGTATTCCGGCACATTCCTTTACCCGCAAATGGCTTACCTGAAAGAGCTCGACCCTGACGGAAAGTATACGAACGTGTATAACCGGTATGCGCACGCCATTTATGGGATTGGTGATCCGGCGGTTAAGGGCTTCCGGCTGAACAGCCCGGACTCGTATTCGGTAGATTTTCGGCCGTGTGCCAGCCCCTTTAAGGAACACATTCAGCGTATCGCCAGCCAGTTACCTCTAGGCGAGCCTTGCTTGAAGCTTGACGTTACCGTAACATACCCCGCTAACGCGTTTTACATCTATAGCGTCCATTAGCGGCCGACCGCGCACGTAGGTTTTGGCCTGGTATAATATCCTGCAGAGACAGATCATATTACTGTGATGGGACATAAAGACAGGTCATGCAAACCACAAAATCCGCGTTGGTAATTTCTTATGGTCCCGTACCGACGGAGCAATTTCAGACCATCGAGGGCGGCGGGATGCGCGCCTGGGGACTGGCGACTGGGCTGCAGAAAAATGGCTCCGACGTAACGGTCGCGATTCATGAGAGCTTCCGCCAAACCATTCCGGAATACGAGGGAGTGAAGCTGACCAACTGGTCGAACGAGAACCTTGGCTTGCTGGTCAACCGTTACGACACGGTAATCATGAGCTACTGCATGGGCGAACCGTCGGGGATTGTGACGAAGGAAATCGGCGGCCGCGTGCAGCTGATTCTGGACGCATACGTACCGATTTTTGTGGAGATTTCCGCGCGGCAGTCGGAGCACCTGGAACAGGAATATATTGCCTATATGCGCGAGCTGAATCGGTTTGATCTGGCGCTGGGGCGCGGGGATCACTTTCTGTGCGCCAACGACGCACAGAAAACTTTTTATACTGGCGTACTGTCGGCACTGGGGCGGATTAATCCCATTACGTATTCGAAAGAAATCATCGAGGTGTTGCCATTTGGCATCGTCAGCGAGAACTCGGAGGCGGTGAAACCGGCTGAGGTACCGGGGGTTGAGGATAAGGATTTCGTGATCCTGTGGTTCGGGGGGTTGTACCCCTGGTTTGATATTCGCAATCTGGTGAAGGCGGTGGAGCGGATGGCGGCCGGGGGTAAGCGAGTGAAATTATTGATCGTGGGGGGCAAGAATCCGTTTAATCCCAACCCCACCTTCTTCAAGCAATATGATGAGACGGTGGCATACGCCGAGGCTAACGGCCTAGCCGACAAGCTGGTGTTTTTTGTGGATTGGGTGGACTATGCAAAACGGGCGGAGTGGTACGCGCGAGCGAACGTCGTGATCAGCCTCAACAGCGCGGGCCAGGAGAACCAATTCTCCTGGCGCACGCGGGTGATGGATTTCGTGTGGGGTAACCTCCCGATAGCCACGAATGGCGGAGACCCCCTGAGCGAGACTTTGATCAAAGCGGGGGCCGCCTACCGCCTGGAGGGAACAGACGTCGCTAGAATGGCTGAGCAGCTGTCTGAACTGTACAACAAGCCCGAAATGCTGGCGAAGCTCAAGGAGCAGCTGAAGCCGCTACGTGAAGGCTACTTCTGGGAGTCTATGACCAAGGGTTTGGCGAAGCGGATTGAGGCCGGGACGCGGGCGGACGATCTGGTGCTGGACCCCAGCGTGAAGAAACAGGTGGACACCGGGCAGCTGTCGGCCCGGCTTGCGAAGCTGCCCGGTGTGCGGCACGCGCTGAAGGCTGGGCAGGTGAAGGGCTACGTGCAGCGCTATGGAGTGCGGTCGTCGGTGAAGCAGGCCTACTATACCGTACGACATGCCATGGACCGTTCGAAAGAGCGCCAGTACGTATTCGTTTCCCACCCCCTCAACCAAACTGGTGGCCCACTGGCGCTGATAGAAATGATTGCCGAGTTTGCCAAGCAGGTGAGCCCGCGGCGAATATTGTTGGTGGCACCCCATATCGACTCGCAACATCTCGGGAAGCTACGGCGAATGGGCATCAGGATCGACGGTATGGATATGCGCATCGGGCCGCGCGCGCTGGTGCCAAGGCTCAATCTTAAGCCCAATGACTTCGTGCTCATGAACACCTCGGCCATTCCCGGCAACTACCGCGACGGCATACTGAGCCTGCTGGCCAGCGGCGGCCTCAAGCGAGCGTATTGGTATGTACACGAGGACGACCCCGAAGCGCAATTCGACAGCTCGCGGGTACGCAAGAAAATCCGACACCTGTTGAACGAGAAAAAACTGGTGATCGGCGTGCCCTCGGTGAGGATGCGCAAGAAGTATGAGGATTTCTTTGAGTCCCCGATCGAAATAATTGAATTACACGCGGATGTTGATGCGGCATACAAGCAACCACGGGCGAAATCTGACTTCGAAAAGCTGGATTTCGTGATCTCAGGAGTGGCGGCCGGCGGGCGCAAAGGTCACTCCGTTGCCTTGTTTGCATTTTCAAAATTCCTCACCGAGCACTACGTAGGGAACGAGTCGAAATATCGGGACTTTTCGCTCAAATTTATCGGGCTGGGTGACGACTATTTGTCTGAGCAGCTCAAGACCATCGGCACCGAGGTGCTAGGCGATAAGTTTGGGTTTTTGCCGACCATCAGCCGGCACGAGGCGCTGAAGGTGATGCACGATTGCAACGTGGTGATTTGCTGCTCATTGATGGAGGCGTTCGGGTTGTATGTGGCCGAGGGTATGTATATGGGGCACGTGGTGCTCCGTAACGACTGCTCCGGGCTTGAGGAACAACTGAAGCCGGGCGTAAACGGATATGAAGTTGATGATAGCGATATCGACCAGTTTGCGGAGGTTTTGGAGCGTATCCTCAACAAGACCACGACCAGCAACGAGAAGCTCCAGCGGATGGGACTAGCGTCGCAGGAGATGATCAAGCACTACGCAAGCAACAGTTATTTCGAGCGGCTACAGGAACTGGAAGCTCGCTAGGGTGTAACCGCGTAAAAGGCGGTGCCTTCGAAAATGTAGCCGCCGGTAGCCAATGCTTGGTCGCGCTCAACCGTGCTGATAGTGAAGAAGTGCATGTTGTTGCTCTTGTTGAGGAGGCGGAACACCGGGGAGACACCGGGATCGCCGCCGCGGCTGGCAAGGTAGCCGGTACCTTCGATGACAAACCCGACGCCCACATCTTGGTTGGCTTCGGCCTGACTGCTGGTATAAAAATGGTAGTCGGTTTGGCGATTATACAGGCGGATAATTGGGGTCAGATTGCCGCCGTTCGCGATGCCGACGTAGAAGCTGACGCCCTCGAGCGCGTAGCCGACGCCAATGGCCTGATCGCGCTCGGTGGGATTTATGGTGTAGAAGTGGCGGTCTGATTTGCGGCTGTAGAGCCGGTAAAGCGGCGTGGAGAGTATGGCGGGCGACGGGGTGAGGGTAAAGACCGCACCGCCGGATTGGGTGAGGATATTGGATGCGTCGGAGGTCCTCACTACAGCTGACCCGGATGCCACATTGACCGAGGCAGAGCCGCTGCCCACGATGGCCTTGAAGGTGATCGTGGCAAAGAGGTTATCGCCCGAAACGGACGTGGTGGCGCCACGGGCAAGCTGAATGCTGCCGCTGGCGATAGAGCTGGAAGCGTCGACGTCGAAGGCGGTGCCGACCGCGCTGACGCTGACGTACTGCAGCTGTGCGGGATTGTAGGTGAAGTTGGCCTGGACGGCGTTCACCAGGTCGGCAGAGGAATTGACCCGGATTTGGATCGAGATGTTGTTGCCGTTTTGGACGGATGCGGCGGCCGGGGTGAGGTACAGTTGCTGGACGATCGCGTAGGATCGGCCGGGCAGACTCAAGGTACCGGCAGCCACGAACACCGCCAAGGCCCCGATATAGGCTACAAATCTACGGCGCAATGGCATAGAAAGCTACCCCTTCGTACAGGTAAGCTCCGCTGGCTACAGCTTGGTCGCGCTCACTCGCATTGATGGTAAAGAAGTGCATGTGGTTGCCCCTGTTGAGCAGGCGGTAAACGGGGGAAACACCGGGGTCGCCGCCATTACTGGCCAGGTAGCCGGTACCTTCGATGATGAATCCCACGCCCGTGTCTCGGTTGGCTTCGTCTTGGCTGTTGGTATAGAAATGATAATCGGTAGAGCGGTTGTAGAGCCGGTAGACGGCGGAGAGGTTGCCCCCGCCCGAAGTCGATACATAAAAGCTCACCCCTTCGAGGGCATAGCCCTGCCTGATGGCGCTGTCCCGCTCGGTTGGGCTAACAGTGTAGAAGTGCCGGTCGCTGCTGCGCTTGTAGAGACGGTACAACGGTGCCGTAAGTGATGCGCCGCCGGTCGTGGGACCGAACCAGCTTTCAAAGATGCCTGGGAGTGCTTGCCCGAGATGCGGCGTGTAGGTGTAGAAAGAGGCAGTGGCGCCAGTCTCGAGGTGGACGCCCTGACCGTCGATCGTAACGTCGCCGGAGAAAAATGTGGGGGCGCACGAAGTAGCCGCGCAGCGCTTGTACGTGCCCTGGGTCATGAATCCGCCGTACGTGATGTTGCCGTTGTCCTGCCAGCCGGTGTTGCCGTAGCTGCGCTCTTTGTTGAACTTCAGCTGCCAGCTACCCCACCAGACTTGCCGTGAGAAACCGGCCCAGCCCTCATGGCTTACGCAGGTCTGAAACACGTTTATGTTCGGGTAGTCATAGCGGGCATTGCCGTCCGGGCAGCCATAACCCATCGCTGATGTCATCACAACATTGCCGCAGCCAATGCCGCCGGTTATCAAACTTTCCTCTTTCTGGAGGGTGGCGAGAATTACTTGAGGGTTTATACCCCATTCCGCTGCCGCCCTGGCGATGATGTGGGCCGCACTGACGCTCCCGGTGTAGGTCCAAGCACTGCCGTTCCAGTTGGGATCGACATCGTGGTAATTAGCCAGACATGGACCCTTGGACGCCAAGAAGGCTTGAATTTGAGATTCGTTCATGGTCGAGGTGTTGTCGAACACAGCATCGTCCATGAGCCGGCCGTTACTATAGGCATGAACGGGGGCGGACATGGTGGCATTGAACGACACTCCAGTCAGTAGGAGCACAACGACCAACAAAAAACGCCTGGCCGTCATCATGGTGTCACCGTCAGCTGCCAGTCGGCCGATTTGGCGGTTTGGCCGTCTTTGGTAGCCACGGCGTGAATTTTCCAGGTGCCGGCGGTTAGCCCGACCGCTTTGGCGTCCCACTGGATTTCAACGACGTAAACGCCATTGCCGGCGCTGGCCGGTTTGGCGGCCAAGGTCTTGGTTTGCCCGGTGGCGGAAGTCAGCTCGAATCCACAGCTGGCTCCGGCCACTGTTTCACAGGTGGAGTCCATGCCCGAGCCATACTGTGTTGCGGGGTTTGGCTCGCTCAGATGGACCGTTTGTTTATTGAGAAATTGGCCGGCGGGGACAGGAATGGTGGTTGCCTGCGCAGGAGCCGGGGGTGTAGCCGTGGGGACGGGCCTATTCGAGGTGGCCGTGCCTGGAGTGGGAGCCGGGGGAGTAGTCGAGCTATAGGGGGTGGGCGTTGGAGAAGGATGGACGGTGCCAGTGCTAGAAGTGCGCCTCGAGGCTATGGCGACGCCCGCTATGATCACGACAACAGCTACCACGCCCGCAGTTACCAGGAGTTGGCGTCGGGTTGGTTTGGGAGACCTGGGCGGTAGCTTTTTGGCCATTGTTTTGACCCCTCGCGGGCTAAGATATTGCCTCAATCATATCATAAGAACAAAGGATTCTAGAGGGTCGCGCGATGGTTCTTTATGGTTAAGTTGGGGTTGAAGGAAGGGTCGGGTGGGCCTTCGAGTCCAGAAGGTAGCGGCAGGGTTGAGGGCGGGAGGGGGCAATTCGCGAGCCTCAATTGGGCATATGGCCAAAAAATGTTGCGCAAACCCGCCTGATGCAGCCTCAAACACAAGTTCAGGCAGGAGCCGGGCGCACCCGAGGCGAGGTTGCGTAGTAGCGCAGTTTTGACAGCGTAACAACCTTCCGGAACCACCATAAACGACCGCGGCCAGCTGCTCAGCCCTAATAGGGTAAACTCGGGCGCGACGATGTTTTGGGTCAGCAGCTGCAAGCGGCCGGCCGCGACTACATAGCCGGCTGGCGCAAGGCCCTTACCATTGAGGACGGCCGCTGAAACCACGCCCACATCCGGCTGAATGGCCCGTGCGGCCAGCTCCCGGATCCAATCGCCCCCGGTGGCCGCGATGCCATCGGCAAGATAGATAAGTAGATCATACCGGTCGAGTGCCGAAGCGCTTTGCGCTGGGGTTAGGACGTCGATGCCCGGGATTGTGGGGCCGGACGACACGACGGCCACCCGCGTCTCGGCAGGGAGGTCATATTTCAGGCGGTAAGCCGTAGCTTGGCCAGGCACATCTTCGACGTTGGCGGGAAGACCGAGACGCTTCACGTGCTCGCCCAGCGCCCGGCGGCCGGCGTCAGCGGCGTAGTCTTTTTCGCTAATGACCGAGGCGGTGGAGCTCTGCGCCATCCGCCAATGGTATGAAACGCGCGGAACGTGTTTGATTACCGGGTCGAACTGGAGGAGCCTTAGGATAAAGTCGTAATCCTGGGCGCCGTCGAAGGCCGGTCGCAAGCCGCCGGCTTTTTTGGCTAAATTGGCACGAACACTAAAAAAGTGGCATGCATAGCTGGAAGTTAAGATTAGTTCAGGGTCAAAATCTGGCTTGAAGAAGGCATAAAAGCGTTCTTTCCCGTCCTCGGATATTTTATCTTCATCGCTGTAGAATATCTGGATGGTGTGGTCAGAATCAAGTGCGGCGGACATTTCGGACAAGGCAAAAGGCGCGATCACATCGTCGTGATCGAGGAAGCTAACAAACCCCCCTGTCGCGACTTCAATGCCAGCATTAGTGTTGCCGGAGATGTGCAGATTTCGGGCCAATTCCACAACTTTGATCCGACCATCGCGCTTGGCAGCCCGACGCACTTGCTCGGCGTCGGCGGCCGTTTCGCAGGCATTCACCAATACCAACTCCCAGTTCGGGTAGGTTTGGGCGACAACGGAGTCGATCAGCGGCTCCAGGTAGCGTGCAGTGTATTTGTGGGTTGGAACAATAATGCTGAACTTGGTTTTACCGGACGAGTCCGGACCGGCTTGGGATTCGCGCTCGACCACCCATTTGGTGTATTCGCGGTAGCGGTATTTTCTGGCCGCGGCGGATACCCGTCCGTATAGACCGGCACGCTTTAGCAAATCCTTCGCAAGTTTTCTGGCCGGCGTGATCTTCATTGGTCTGATTATACATAAGCAAAGCGTCAGATGACTTATACTTAGACATCATGGACACAGTAGCAAAAACCCAACTATCCGGACCTGGCGTGGCAATCGTGGTCTTGGGGTGGAACAACAAAGCATTATTGGATGAGTGTTTTGCCTCGATAAAGTCGCAAACATATCAAAATCTACAGACGATCTATGTGGATAACGGCTCGAAAGACGGTTCGGCCGAGCACGTCCGAAAGACGCATCCGGAGGTGGATGTGATTGATACTGGATTCAACAACGGCTTTGCGGTTGGCAACAACATCGGTTTCAAGCGGGCACTGGAGGACAAGAACTGCCGCTATGTGGTGGCACTCAATACCGATGCCGTCATTACGCCAGAGTGGACCAGTCGGCTGGTAGCATTTGCCGCTGCGCATCCCCAGGCCGCGTGCCTTCAGGGGCTGACTCTGAACTATTTCAAGCGTGAACTGGTAGATTCTACGGGTATTTATGTAGACGGCCGGGCGGCGCCCCTCCAGATTGGCTACAACCTGCCCTACGACGGCTCCGGCAGCCGGAAAGTATTTGGGGTAAATGCCGCGGCCGCCATGTATACCCGGATATTCCTAGACCGGCAACCCTTTGGCGACGACTACTTCGACCCCGACTTGTTCATGTACTACGAGGACGTCGACCTGTCGGCGCGGGCGCTGGCGCTGGGCATGGAAAACTATTTTTGCGCCGAGGCCGTGGCCTACCATATGGGGTCGGCGTCCAGCGGCGGCAATCCCAAATTCATGCTCACGATGGTGCACCGCAACCTGCCACTGGTGCTGCTCAAGAGCTTCCCGGCGTCGGTTATTTTGAGGGCGTTGCCCCGCTGGACCTGGGTGGAACTGTTGCGGGTTTTTAATTTCGTGCGCGAAAGACGCTACGGACTAGCTTTAGCCATTATTAAAGGACGGCTGAGAGGGCTGATCTTGCTGCCGCGGTTTTGGGCCAAGCGGCGCAGACTGTTGCGTCTTGGGAAGTCGAATACGGCCGAATTTAGGCGGTTGATGTGCGGCTAGGAGACTTTGATGGGGCTAGTGCGGATTTCTGGAGCCACCAGACCGCCGGTGGGCTCCTCGCGAATCACGTTGAAAGAAATGGCTTCGTTGAACCAGTCGTAATAGTTGGTGGCAGACATGTCGCAAGCGGCTACACTCACCGCATGACGGCCACCGCCGAAGATATTCTGAAACTCCCAGGTGATTTCGATGAGGTCTCCGGCCTTGGTGGGCGGGGTCTTGACCTTGGACCGGCGGGTGTTGCCATCCATTACGACGGCATCGTTCGGCGCGTGCACAGTAAAGCCGTACAGCGTGGGCGGCAGGTCCTCGTACGATTTGAACTGGCAGGTCAATACGACGTTTTGCTTGACGACAGTGGCGGACGCCCGCTCCAGGCGCAATTTTCCCGAACCCCACCGGGTCTGACCAGCCTCGAGAGCCGGCCCCGAAACTTCGATCATGCCGGCGGCCGCAACGTCTTCGGAGAACAGCCGCTGGTAAGCTTGTGCGACCTCTTCGGGTGAGCCGGCGGTCACAATCTTGCCGTCTTCGAGCATGATGGCGCGGTCGCAATATTGGCGCACGGCACTCATATCATGCGTCACGAGGATGACAGTGGTATCGGTCTTCTTGAGGAGCATGAAATAGTCGTAACATTTGCGCTGGAAGGCGGCGTCGCCCACCGCTAGCACCTCGTCTATCAACAAAATGTCGCTTTTGGCGCGGATCGCGATAGAAAAAGCCAGCCGCACCTGCATGCCCGAGGAATAGTTTTTGAGCTTCTGGTCCATGAATTCGGACAATTCGGCAAACTCGACAATTTCGTCGTACAAGTTCCCCATTTGCTGGCGGTCGAAGCCCAAAAGTGCGCCGTTGAGGTAAACATTTTCACGGCCGGTAAGTTCGGGATTGAAGCCTACCCCCAGCTCGATAAACGGCGTGAGGCTGCCGTGCACCGTGACAGATCCGACATTCGGGGAGTAGATTTGCGCCAGCAGCTTGAGGAGGGTGCTCTTGCCGCTGCCATTGCGCCCGACAATTCCGAAGAACTCGCCCTTTTTGATATCAAACGAGAGCCCGGTGAGCACATGTTGGATCTCATACTTTTGGCCGGGCCGGAAATTGAGAAGGGCCTGCTTGAGCCCGGTGTATTGCTCATGGGGGAGTTTGAAATTCTTGCTGACGCGGTGCAGTGAGATGGCAATGGGTTCGGTCATCACACGATCTCCGCAAAATATTTTGACGTGCTGCGGAAGTAGAGTCCGGCCGATATGCTCACAAGCACAACGACGGCGAACGGGAAGGCAATGGCCAGCCAATTGTGCGTGAGCTGGGCCTGCGTGGTGGTCTGCGGGGTTATGAGCACATACCTGGCGTCTTGAACGATCTGAGCCATAGGATTGAGCATTAGGACCTTGGAGAGGAATAGGCTCTTACCAATCACCAGCGACATCGGATAGAGGATGGGGGTGGCGTAGAAGGCCGCCTGCAGACCGAGCTCCCAGATATAGGTGATGTCGCGGTACTTTACATAGAGCGCGGACAGGAAAAACGCCAGGGCCAAAGCCAGGGCGTACAATTCCACGATAATCAAGGGAAATAACAGCGCGATTGGCCGGAACTCAACGCCCGATCCGAGGATAAAAATAAATACTACGACCAGGCTGATGCCGAGGTTGATGAGGGCCGAAATGGTGCCAGAAATGACGATGATGTATTTGGGGAAATTGATCTTACGGATGAGGTCGCCGCGGCCAACGATCGACTGTAGGCCGTTGTTGGTGGCTTCGACGAAGAAACTCCACAGCACAATGCCAAGGAGCAAATAAACCGGGTAGTGTTCGATGTTTGAAGTGATTTTGAGGATGAACCCAAAGACAAAGAGCAAAATGCCAAACAGAAACAGCGGGCGGATGAGTGACCACAAATAACCAAGTGCCGACCCTTGATAGCGCAACTTAAATTCGGTAGCCACGAGCTCACGCAAGAGGGCGCGGTTTCGATGGCTGAAGATATTCGACAGATTCATGACTGAATGAATTATAATCTATCGCAGTACTATCATGAAATTACCTTACGTGGTCATCCCCAACTGGAACGGAGCGGATATGCTTGCCGAGTGCTTGCGGTCGTTGGCCCAGCAAACGCTGGCGCACCGCGCGATCGTGGTCGACAACGGATCGGTGGACGGTTCAGTGGAGCTGATCCGGCGGGAATTTCCGGACGTGGAGGTGTTGGAATTTGCGGATAATGCTGGGTTTGCGGGCGGAGTGAACCGCGGGATTCGGCCGGCTCTACGAGCGGGCGCCGAGTACGTGGCTCTCCTCAATAACGATGCGGTGGCCGGGCCGGAATGGCTTGAGAGACTGGTGCACACAGCTAAGGCCAATCCGCGGGCGGGTATGGTGGCGGGCAAGATTGTCACCCAGGACGGCAAGCACATTGATTCAACGGGAGACTTCTATTCCATTTGGGGATTCCCCTATCCCCGCGGGCGGGGCGAAGCGGATCGCGGGCAGTATGACAGCCCCGGGAATCGGCGCGTGTTTGCGGCGTCGGGAGGTGCAAGCTTGTACCGGACGGCGATGCTGCGGGAGGTTGGGCTGTTTGACGAGCGGTTTTTCGCATACTTCGAGGACGTGGATATTTCATTTCGGGCACAGCTGGCTGGTTGGGGTGTAGCATACGAGCCGGCGGCGGCGGTGCGACACTTCATTGGCGGGACGAGCTCGCGCATGGACGGTGGCGCTGCAAAGGCGGGCACCGGGGCACCCGATGGCCATAGCCGTCCCAGCGCATTTGCGCGGTATCATACCGTGAAGAATTTTAGCTACCTGTACACCAAAAGCATGCCGGGGTGGCTGTATTGGAAGTATTTGCCGCTATTTTGGGCGAGCTGGGCGATGATGTTGGTGAGCGACGCGCGGCGGGGGCTACTGGGCAGCAACTTGCGCGCGAATGGGACGGCATTGGTGCACATGCCGGGCATATTGGCGAGCCGATGGCGCATCCAGGCGCAGCGCGCAGTGAGCGTAGCGGCGATCGATGCGTTGCTAGTGCATGCACTCCCTCCGTTGCAGCGTAAGCGTTTTGAACAACTGGGCTGGGTGAGGCCGCACCAATGAAAATCGTCATCGACGCCCGCATGTTGTTTTGGACCGGCATTGGCCGCTATACGCACGCACTGCTCGATGAGCTGCAGCAGGCGGATCACGACAACAGCTACACGGTCTTGATACGGCGTGCCGATTGGGGCTTGTGGGAGCCAAATGTGCCTAACTTCACCAAAGTTGAGTCGAGCATTAATCCGTATTCTTTTGGCGAGCAATGGGCACTGTGGCTGCAGCTGCGGGCACTGCGGGCCGATGTGGTGCACTTTACGGCACCCAATGCTCCCCTGCTCTATCGCGGCCGGCGCGTAGTGACGGTGCACGACCTGACGCTGCTCGACTTTGACACCAGCCGCGGCCGGGGCGTGGGCAAGTGGCTGCGGGGACTCAAGCGAATCCCCTTCCGGCTGGTGCTAGCCGGCGACGTGCGGTTGGCGGCGGGCCTCATTACCGTCACCGACTACGTGCGTGACCAGCTGGTGGGGCGATTTGGGGCGCGGGCGGAGCGCCTGCACACTACTCTGCTCGCAGCCGACCCGCAGCTGGCGCAGCCGGAGCCCCTGGAGCGATTCGGCAAGCTGGGAAAATTCGTGCTGTACGTGGGCAACGCCTATCCGTACAAGAACATTGGCACGATGATTGAGGCGCTAGCGGCGCTGCGGGAGTCGCACGCCGATCTGGGCTTGGTAATTGCCGGCAAGCGTGATGAGTTTACGTCCGAACTGGAGCGACGAGCGGCCGAGCTGGGCGTGGGTGAGCGGGTACGGTTTGTGGGCTTTGTGAGCGACGGCGAGCTGGTGGCGCTGTACCGGGCGGCGGCAGCCTACGTGAACCCGTCTTTGAGCGAGGGGTTTGGGCTGCAGGGGCTGGAGGCAATGACGCAAGGTTTGCCGGTGGTGGCGGCCCGCGCCACGTGCCTGCCCGAGGTGTACGGCGAGGCGGCGGAATACTTTGATCCGCGGGAGCCGGCAGACCAGGCGGCGGCCCTGGCGCGGGTGCTCGATGATGCGGCTCTGGCCGAACGGCTGCGCACGGCTGGGCGCGCCCGCGTGCGGCAGTTTTCGTGGCGGCGGATGGCCGAGCAAACGCTCGCGGTGTATCAGGCGGCCAGCGGCCGCAACTCGGCGTACTAGGCCGGCAGCACGACGATGCGGCGGTCGTGGCCGTCGCCGCGCGACTCGGTTTGGACGCCGTCGATTTCGCGCAGCGCCATGTGAACGATGCGGCGATCGGCGGGATTCATGGGTTTGAGCTCTTCTTCGGCGCCCGATTCTTTGACGCGGGCGGCGGTGTCGCGGGCCAGCTCCTCGAGCGAGTGGCGGCGGGCCTCACGGTAGCCGGCGATGTCGACCATGACGCGCGGGGCGAGGCCGTCGTGGGCTTTGACCATTTGGTTGACGAGATACTCGAGCGCACGCAACGTTTCGCCGCGGTGACCGATGAGCCGGGGGCTGGCCGGAATGCTATCAATGCTGAGTTCGATGCCGTCATCAGTCACGTCGGCCGCCACCTGGACGTTTACCCCAAAAAAGGCCACGAGTTCTTCGAGGCGGAGCTTGGCAAATTCGAGGGTGTCACTCATTATTTTTTCCTCCGCTTTTTGGTCTTGGTGGAGACTCCGGCAGCGGGGGTGATGGGACCGGTGAGTTTCGGGGAAGGAGTGCCGGCTTCGAGCTCCTCGACATCGCGCCGCAACACGAGGTATTGCTGCAACACCGCGATGAGGCTAGCGGTGAGCCAGTAGAGCGGGAGCGCCGAGGGCAGCGACAGGCCAATGAAGAAGGTGAGCGCCGGGAAAACATAGATCATACCGGCCATCACCTGAGCCTGAGTGTCGCCCTTCTGGTGCTTGGGGGTGATCTGTTTGGTTTGGATAAACTGTGCGAGCGCGGCTAGAGCGGCCAGGATGGGCGAGGCCTTGGTGAGGTCGATGAGATTAAAGAGGGTGGGCTTGAATGCGGCCTTGTTGGCAATAATGTCGGCAATGGGACCGAGGTGCTTCACCGGTTCGTAGACAATATGCGCCAATTCTCCGGGCTTGACGATGTCGCGTAGCACAATAAACAGGGCAAAGAAAATCGGCAGCTGAATGAGGAGCGGCAGGAACGAGGCGAATGGATTGATTTCGCGTTCCTTGTAGAGCTCCATGGTGAGTTTGCCTTCAAGCGTACGATCGCCGGCGGCCTGCTCTTTGATGCGCTTGAGCTCAGGCTGGAGCTCCTGGAGCGCCCGCTGCGAGTGAAGCTGACGCGTGACGAGGGGCCAAAGCAGCCCGCGGATGATGGCCGTGAGAATGATAATGGCGAAGCCAAAGTCGTGGACGAAGCCATAGAGGATGGCTAGGAGGTTGAAGATGGGGTAGACGAGTATGGTATTGAACATGGCTTGGTGGGACAGGCTCCCGAGAATTAGATGATAGCAACACCGGCGCGGGCCAATGCCTGCTGGAGATGACCCGCGAGGCTGGCGGCCGAAAGTTCGGTAAGGTCGCTATGAACGCTTATTACTATATCGTAACCTGGCGAAACTGTCGCCCAGTGTTCACGCAGCGCCTCGACGAGGCGGCGGCGAATGTGGTTGCGGACCACGGCGCGCTTCGAGATTTTTTTGGCCACCACTACGACCGCGCGACTCTGGGATCGACCAGAGCGCACGGCTTTAACCGACAAAATGCCGCCGGATCCGCCGTACGTGCCGCGTTTGTAGGCACGGGCGATGTCGGCGGCGGAACTCAGGCGGTGGGCGCGCGCGAGCACGAGACTAGATCGCGACGCGGGCGCGGCCCTTGAGGCGGCGGCGCTTTAGCACGAGGCGGCCGGCGCGAGTGGCCATGCGCTGGATAAAGCCGTGGACGCGTTGGCGACGGCGTTTCTTGGGTTGGTACGTTCGCTTCGACATAACTTTGGTACTTTACGCTATCTGGGGGCCGGAGTCAATATGGTGGGCCGCTGCGGGAACAGACACCTAGCTTGCTCACGAACTCGGCCTGGCTGCTTCATGATGCGCATGCTGGTCTGGCGCTCGCGGCGCTAGGTGTTTGTTCCCTTCGCGGGCTGGGGGCTCGGGGGGGGCAATGAGGCCGCGAAGGAATTGCCCGGGTGGCGCCGCGAGCGCCAGACAACGCGGAGCACTGAATGGCAGCGGGGTTGAGTTCGCGCGCAAGCCACCCGGGCATTTCCGCAGCGGCTGAGGATTCCTCAGAAATCATCCACATGTCACAAGCGTTTTGTCCCCGTGTTGTCCCCAAACGATCACAGGGTTATCCACCGATCGTATATCTGTTGGAAGATGATTTCTGTGCATAAATGAGACCACGAAAAATGATTGATTGTAAGCGTTGTGGAAAAGGCTCATGCTCTTTATGATGGTGTCAGATGTTAGGAGTTGGAGCGGCATGCGGGACGTAAAGGGGCTATGGCAGTCTGTGCTTGGTGAGCTAGAGGTGTCTATTACGGGGGCAAATTTTAATACTTGGTTTCGGCAGACTTCGCTGGTGTCGAATGAGGCAGGCAGCGCGGTGATCGCGGTGCCCAACGTCATCACCAAGCAGTGGCTCGAGAAGAAATTCCACGGCAGCATCAAGGAAGCGCTCATGCGAGCCGACCAGAGTATTCATACAGTGCAGTACAAAGTGGGAACGTCGGCGGCTGCGGCACCCAAGGCGATGGCGCCTCTGGCGGCGAGTTCTGCGAAACGGCCGGTGGCCGGTCGAGGTTCCGAGGCTGGCGGCGCGCCACGGCAGATTTCGATGCCGACTAGTCCCCCGCCGGCTCAGTCGAACCTCAATCCGCGCTACACGTTTGAGAGTTTTGTGGTGGGTTCGAGCAATGACTTTGCCCATGCGGCTTGCCAAGCGGTGGCTAAAAGCCCAGGTACCAAGTACAACCCCCTCTTCATCTACGGCGGCGTAGGGCTGGGAAAGACGCACTTGATGCAGGCCGTGGGCAATGAGATTTTGCGGCGCGACCCCGGCAAGCGGATCGAATATGTGACGATCGAAGGGTTTACGAATGAATTCATTACGTCGATTTCGAAGAAGAAAAACGAGAGCTTCGTCGAGAAATACCGCAATGTAGACGTGCTTATCATCGACGATATGCAGTTTTTGGCCGGCAAAGAGAAGACGCAGGATGAATTTTTCCATACCTTTAATGCGCTACATCAGGCCAACAAGCAGATTATTATCTCGAGCGATAAGCCGCCCAAGCAGTTGGTGATGCTCGAGGACCGGCTCATTTCGCGCTTTGAGATGGGGATCACGGTGGATATTCAGTCACCGGATCTGGAAACGCGGTCGGCGATCATCCAGAGCAAGGCGACGAGCAAGGGCATTGTGCTGCCGCTGGAAGTGGTGGACTACATCGCACGGCATGCACAGAGCAACATCCGTGAGCTGGAGGGTACACTCACCAAGGTGCTGGCGGACGTGGAGCACAACGGCGGCGAGCCGACGCTGGCGCGCATTCAGCGGCTGCTGGCGGCGGACGTGGCGGCGCGGCCGAAATTGCGGCCGGTGTCGCCCAAAACCATTATCGACCGAGTGGCGGCGTATTTTGACCTGGGCGCGGTTGATATTTGCGGCGCCAAACGCGACAAAGAGATTGTGGTGCCGCGGCAGATCACCATGTACCTTATGCGCGAGGAGTTGGGTTTGAGCTACCCGAAGATCGCCGCGGCGATTGGCGGGCGGGATCACACCACGGCGATGCATTCGGTCACGAAAATCGAGCGGCTCATTGAGGCCGACGACAACTTGCGCAGCGATATTGCGGCTATCCGGGAGCGGCTCAATACGGCGGCGATCTAGCACAAGCGTTTTCCTCAGCCAGGGGATAAACTTTGGGGAAAAGCAGTGGATGGGATGTGGGAGAAGCCCGAGAGTGAGCCGGTATTCCCCAGGCGGCAAACGGTCGTCCACAGACCCATCCCCCAAGCGACCACAGAACCAGTCACAGGTTATCCCCGCCCAGTATAGGCATTTAACGGCACCGGTAAGCCAAAAACTGAGTTTTACCCAATATGCACAGGGCTTATGATTATGATGATTACTTTTTATATATATCTGTATAATGAGATAAAGGCTGCGAAGGGGAGGATAAGTTGAGACTAAGTCTGACACAAGAGAATTTGTCTCGGGCGCTGGGTAGTGTGGGACGGGTAGTGTCGGCGCGAGCTAGCTTGCCCGTGCTCTCTAACGTGCTATTGGCGACGGACGGGAATCGTTTGCGGCTGTCGGCGACGAATCTGGAGATTGGGATTAATTACTGGATTGGCTCAAAGGTGGATCAGCAGGGATCGCTGACGGTGCCCGCTCGCCTCTTCGCGGAGTTTGTGTCGAGCTTGCCGCATGGCAACATTGAGCTTTCGGGCGTGGATAATGTGCTGACCGTGAAGAGCCCGCACTACGAATCGAAGATTAATGGTATTTCGGCGGATGAGTTTCCAGTGATTCCCACGGTGACAACCGATCCGGTGCTCACGCTGTCGGCGCCGGTGTTTCGGGACGCGCTGGCGGCGGTGGTGGTAGCGGCGTCGGCGGACGAGGCGCGGCCGGTGTTGGCCGGCGTGTATATGTATGTGGATGATGGATCGCTGTTTGTGGTGGCTACCGATTCGTACCGGTTGGCTGAGAAGCGTCTGGAGCTGCCGGAGGGCGCACCAGAAGCGTTTTCAGTGCTGGTGCCGGCTCGGACGATGCAGGAGCTGGTGAAGCTTCTGGGCGAGTCTGAGGGCGAGGTGGAGATTTATGTGGATGAGAACCAGGTGATGTTTCGGATTGCCGACGTGGAATTGGTGAGCCGACTGATCGAGGGGCAGTTTCCGTTGTACCGGAAGATTATCCCCGAGAAGGCGGAGACTTCGTTTGATATTGCGACGGCGGAGTTGGCGCGGATTACCAAGGTGGCGAGCTTGTTTGCTCGTGAGAGTGCCGGCAGCGTGAAGCTCGAGGTGAAGCTGGAGGGCGAAGTGAGCGTGGCTTCGAACGACTCGGAGGTGGGGGGCAATACGTCGTCGGCGGAGTGTGAGGTGAGCGGCGAGGACGGCGAGATTTCGCTCAACGCGCGGTATTTGACGGATGCGCTGACGGCTACCAAGAGTGCGATGGTGACCGTGGCCATGAGCGGCAAGCTGAGCCCATGCGTGATCTCGCCGGCCGGCGAGGGGGCGACGGACGACTATATTCATATTGTGATGCCGCTGCGGACTTAGGTTTGCGCGTCGAGGATGAGGCGCTGGATGTCGATCGGGGTATCGTCTTGCATGAGGCTGGCGTTTTGAGCGACCTTGAGGGCGTGATCGAGACGAATTAACTCTTCTTTTAAGCGGAGGGTGCCGTGTGTGGTGATCGTGTAGTGTGTGCGAGGCGTGCCTGTTTTGGCGGTGGGCTTATCCCCCGTTGGCTCAATGTAGGCTTCGTCGGCAAGTTTGTGGATGAGACGATAGATGTTGCTGTCGGGGATGCGAACACTTCCCAATGAGAGATTGGCGATCATGGCTCTGATGGCGTAGCCATGAGCTTCGGTTCGGTTGAGGGCGAGTAAGAGGTAGAACTCGGCGGGCTGTAGGGGTGCGGGTAAATGAGAGTGAGGATACATAGTGTGGCATTTTGAGGTGGGTGTGTTCGGGGACGGGGTCGGCGGGTTTGGGGGATAAATCAGATACAATGGGATTATGATGCTGCGCGAGCTGGAGCTGACGAATTTTCGGTCGTATGAGACGGCGCGGTTTGCTTTGCATCCGGATGTGACGCTGGTGGTGGGGCCGAATGCGAGCGGCAAAACCAATTTGCTCGAGGGTTTGTATGTGCTGGCGTCGACGAGAAGTTTTCGGGCGAAGGATCGGGATTTGGTGCGGCATGGGGAGGATTATTTTCGGATTGTGGGGCGGACTGAGGACACGGAGTACGCCCTTGGGTATGGGGATGGTGAAAAAAAGATTACGCACGATGGGGTGAAACGCACCTTGGTGGGACATGTGGGGCAGATCCAGGTGACGCTGTTTGAGCCGACGGATTTGGAGCTCGTGGCGGGGGCACCGGAGGGGCGTCGCCGGTACTTGGATTTTTTGTTGTCGCAAACCGACCGAGCGTATTTGAGGACGCTACAGCAGTATCGGCGAGTGCTCAAGCAGCGCAATGCCTTGCTGGATGGGTTTGATGTGGGGCGGATTCGGGATCAGATATTTGGGTGGGATGTGAAGCTGGCGGAGCTGGCGGTGGAGATTTATGGGGCGCGCGGGCGGCTTTTGGCGGTGCTGGCGGAGGCTACTCCCCTTCTCTACCGGGATATTGCGGGTGAATCGGTGGAGGTGGCGTTTGAATACCTGCCGAGTGTGACCGGGGTTTACGAGGAACAATTTTTGGAAACCCTGGCCCGCAACCTGACGCGCGATTTGGCGGCGGGGTTTACGACTATTGGCCCGCACCGGGAAGATTTCAAAATTCATTTTAAAAACAATGACATTACGCGGGTGGCGTCGCGGGGTGAGACGCGGACATTGGTGCTTGCAATGAAGCTGGCGGAGCTTGGGTATGCAGAGGAGCGCACGGGGATTCGTCCCCTACTCTTGCTCGACGACGTGTTTAGCGAGCTTGATCGGCAGCGGCGGGGATATCTGCTCAACCGGCTGGAGGGTTACCAGACGCTGGTGACTACGACCGATGCGGACGCGATTACCAAGGAATTTCGGACGGCACACCAGCTCATCGCGACAGAAGCGGCGGCGCATGCTTAACGCGGATTATGCAGAGCAGTTTGAGCGTTTGCGTCGGGAGCTGGGCATGGAGCGCGAGGATGTGCTCGCGAGTGTGCAGACGGTGCTCGACGCGTGGTATCCGGGGCTGGTGCGGGCCAAGCGGCTGCATCAAGGTGTGCTGCGGCTGGTGACGGCCAGCGCGAGCGTGGCCGGCGAGCTGCGCCTGCGGCAGGTGGAACTGCTGGCGGCAGCGCGGCTGGAGGGCGTGCGGGTGGCGATTAGTATTGGGCAGTTGAGCTAGTTGTTGGGCTGGTCGATATCGCGCAGGATTTCGATGGGAACGGCGGGGAATTCTTTGGCGGAGAGAATGATGCGGGGTGGGGTGGCGATTTTCCATTGGCCGTTTTCGCGATGCAGGACCAGGCGGTAGACATCGCCGTTTTCTTTGGGATGGGGCGGGTTTTGGATGAGGGTAGTTCCGTACCAGTCGCCGTCTTTGTAGAGCTGTTCTCTGCCTCGCTTGAAGCCCGTGAGGGCCTTGGGGTAGGCGGCAGCGATAATGGCGGTGATGGCCGCCTGCTGGGTGCTTAGGAGTTTGGCGAGATAAGCGTTTGAGTAGCCGGGGTGGATTTCGAGGGTTAGGTTATTGTCGCCGACGGTGAACGGAATGGGGGTAGTGTTGGCGTCGGTACCCGCGGGAACGGCGGTGTATGTGCCTTTGGATAGCGAGACGTTGCCGGTGGCGGTGAGCGAGGCGGTTTTGGTGGACTTGTCTTTGTCGATGCGGTTGATGGTGATGGTGATATTTGGCTGGGTAATGTTGAGGGTCACGGTTTTGAGCGAGAGACGGTAGCTGACGGCGAAGAGCGCGATGGCTCCGACGGCCACAGCTGATATGGCGATGATGGTTTTTCTATTCATGATGAAAAAGGATCCTGGTAATCACGAAATATGATCTTGAAATCGGTGGGATCGAAGCCGAAGCTACGGATTTTTTCGACGGCTCCGTTGCGGTATCCGGTAGGCGAATCGATCTCGATGACGATGGAGTTGCCGGTGGGGTCGGTTGGGTCAAGGCGGTAGCCGATGGTGTAGAGGAAATTCTTGTACGGTAATTGTTTGACGATGGGGTTTTTGCCGGCAAAGTTTTTGCCAAAGGTGGCGTCGCGGGCGGCTTCTCTGCCCTCTCGTTCTTGGTAGAGATTGGCGTGATCATGGGCGTAAACGCGGGCGGCGTTGGTTTGCGGGATGAGCGCAATGTCGATGGCGGCGTCAGTCTGGCCGGCGGTGAAGTCGTAGCCGGTAGAGGCAGAGGCAAAGCCGTCGCGGGCAGCGGTGACGGTGTGTTTGCCAGGATCAAGGTAAGCAGTGCCGGCTTTGGCGGCTTTCCCGTCTATCTTGAGGGCGGCGTCGGTGGGCACCAGGTAGACTTTTACAGCGACTTTTCCGGATTGGGTGGCGCCGGGGGTGAGGCTGAGGTAGGCGCCAACCAGTATGAGAATTACGCCGATTACGAGACTGGCATAGAGGAGATTTTTTTTGGTACGGGGGTTGTTCATGGCTACTTCTTTCTAAACCATTCAAAAGGGGCTTCGGTGGGGCTTTGGGCGGTGTCGGCCATGGGTGACCGGTCGCCGAGTGAGGCTGATGCTATCTTAGCGCCAAATCCAGGGATATCGCCAACCCACACGAAGGTGTGTCCGTTTTTGATGGCGACGTCGCCGGGTTCGAGGTCGGCTGGGTTGATGGACGAGGCGGGACCGAGAGACTGCCAGTTGGCCCGGGCCCAGGCGAGCTGCGTGGGGGTGCCACCGGCTCCGGCCATGCCGGAGTAGTTGTAGGTGGGCTCGAATCCGCTATTGATCATGAAGAGCGTGACAAAGCCGCCGCAATCGACGCCGTTGAAGCCGCCCACGTAGACGCCTTTTTGCTGGGCAGCTTTGACGGCGGCATTGTATCCCGGGGTTTTGGTGGTGTAGCCTGAGCCGCGGTAGTCGGGCCAGGCGTAGCTGAGTAAGATCTCGGGGAAGTTGCCGGTGGGGGCGGCGACGCTGTCCTCGCAATTGAGGCCCCCGGTACTGCCGCCTACGCCGATGCCACTGTTGTAGGCATCAAAGGCTTCTTGGGCCGCACCGCCCCGGTTGTGGATGACTTCGGCGGGAGTGTCATTGGAGACTTCAAAGTTGTTGTGCCAAAACACCGTGGCATCTTGGACGGTTTTTTGCTGGAGCAAAACGGACCATTCGTCGTCGCCGCTGCCAAAACCGGTGGCGGTGACGGGTCGGTTGTTGCTTTCTTGGTAGAGAAAATTTAGCTCAAGGAGCATGAGGGCGTCGTTTTGGGCCACCGTCATGCCGTCGGGGATGTAGCCGGTGGAGACGTCGGTGGGTCCGGCAAATTTCATATCGTAGAGGGGCGCAAGGGTGGTGTCGGCCCGAACGAGCCGCAGAAGGGCGTCGCGGCGGCCGCCGTCCCACTGGGCCAGTCCCCAGGCGTGGGCGCCGAGTACGGAGCCTTGGTTTCGGGCTGGGTTGAAGCCGGATTCGGCGAACATGTTGCCGATAACGCCGGCGGCTTGTTCGGCACTGAGGCTCTTGCTGCGGAGCCAGTTCCAGATTTTTTGGCGGTTGTCTGCCCCGGCTAACGTGCCAAGGCCTGTGCCGCTGGCGAGGGCGTTGCAGTCGGCGTCGTTTTCCACATAGTAGATGCTGTCGTTGATGAGGGAATTTTCGTCGACGGTGGTGATGGCGTGGACCCCTCCTGGCATGAGCGTAACGAGGGTGAGGAGGGCGGCGGCGAAGAGGCGTTTAATTGTCATTGCTGGCATCCGTGGTGACATGAATGTGGGAGCATTCATCGTAGCCGCTGTGAATGGTAGCGGGGATGTTGGCCGGGAAGCATTTTACGGCTTGGGCGACGCCGCCGCCGTTGGGCAAGAGGTTGGCGATGTATTCGGCGAAGGCTTTGTCGACGGCGGGGTTTTCGCCGTCGGCGGGGGTGCCGGGCGGGCTGGCGTGGCCGGCGTTGCTGTTGCGGCCCTGAGCGTCTACGAGGTTGTCGACATCGAAGGCTTTGCCTTTGGGGTGTGAGAGGCTGTCACAGCGGTGTGGAGTGATGATGTTCGAGAGTCTGATGTTGAACCCGCCGGCGCTGGCGGTTTGCTGGAGGGCGTAGAGAAGATTGGGGTCGAGGTGAGCTGGCCTGTTGCAGGATGAGGAGTTGTTGATTTCTTGCTTGGCGGCTGCCGCTTGGAGGTCTCCGCGGGCACCGACGGGGTCGATGTTGGGGTTGCCTAGGATGGCGGTGGCCAGGCGGGCGGCGCAGTCGATGAGGTCCTCGCTGGCTTGGCAGGCTGCGGAGGGGGCTGGCGTAGTGGGGGCGGGGGCGGCTCCGCTGCCCTGGAAGCAGGGTTCGTCGGTGGCGGCGCAGTTGATGCCGCGGACGATGTGGACGTAGAAGAGCTCCATGCGGTAGCGCAGGAAGTCGTCGTTGGCGGTGATGCCGAGGCCGTTGTCGTCGTAGATTTTTTGAACGACGGTGTCGCCGGGGTTGTCGGTGCGGCTGCCGCTGCCTTTGACGCCGGTGACCATGCCGATGCCCTTACAGATTGCGTCTTTTTCGAGCTCCTGTGGGGCGCGGGCTGCGTTGACGAAGCAGTGCATGAGGTCGTCCATGTTGGTGTCGTCGCCGTTGGCGGGTGCGTACTCGGTGGGGTCGCCGAGGACCGAGAGGCGGGTTTTGTCGGTGCCGGGGATGGCTTGACCCAGGTAATCTTCGTTGGCGATCATGTCGGGGTATTTGTCGATTTCGGCTTCGGTGAAGCCATAAAACTGGAAGCGGTAGGGGTTGACGCTGTCGAGATCGGCGGCGTGAGCGGTCTTGATGCTGCCCATGAAGATGGAGCCGAGGTTGGAGGTGAGGTTTTTGGGCAGGCTGGTGAGGGCGGCCAGTGCGGTCTGGGGGGTTTGGGGGACCTTCATGAGTATGCCGGCGGCGATAGAGTCGGTGTTGTTGAGGTCGAAGGTGCGGTAGAACCAGCCTTTTTCGCGGGCGATTTGGACTTGATCGTTGTGGGCGGCGTTGACGAGCGCGAGCTGCTCGTCGTCGCTGATTTGGCGGCCGCCGTAGTTGCGGGTGTAGTCTTCGGCCGAGAGCTGGAGGCCGGCGTCGCCGTTGTTGAACATGTCGACGGAGTTTTCGACGCCGGTGATGGCGATGTTGGCGGCGGCGGAGAGGATTTTGGGCAGGGCTTCGGTAAATATGTAATATTGGATGGCGGCTTGAGCGGCGATGACGGCTATCTCCGAGGCGGAGGCGGTGAGGAGGGCCGAGGCTAGCTCGATACCTTGGATGATCCAGCCGGTGACGCCGGTGACCACTTTGCATAGGAAGCCAACGCCGGAGACATCCATGACGGCGTTGACGCGATCGACGATTTTTTGGAGGGCGAAGCCGTCGGGGCTGCTGGCTTCGCTAAAGTCGGGGTTGAAGTATTTGCTGGTGGCATCGGTGACGACGGGATCGCCGGCCAGCCGTTTGGCAGCGGCGGATTGGTCCCAAGCTTTGCGGTCGAGGGAGTTTTGGTCGGCGGATGCGTCACCCTCGTAGATTTCCATGACCTGGGCGAATTTGTCGATGTCGAGGTTTTGGCCGGTGACGAGTTGAGACGAGAGGGTGGGCAGGAGGTTGCCCATGCGTTCGAGCTCGTCGACGCGCTTGATGAAGCCTTCGGTGGCGGCGTTGGCGGCGACCTCACGAATGGTGCAGACGAGGGCCAGAATGGCGGTGAGACCAAAGAATTTGCCGCCTTTCTCCCTGATGACCTTGGCACCCGCCCTGAGGGCGGCGAGTTTGTTGCCGGTTTTGGCAAAGGTGTCTTCGACGGCCTGTACGCCGTCCCTGGCGTCGCCGGCGCTTTTGGGGTCGGCTGGGTGGGTGTCGCTGGGGTCGGGGGCCTGGCCGGGTTTGAGGAGTTCTTCGTTGGTGGCGCCATGAGTAATCTTTTCGCTAAGGAGTTTTTTGACGTCTTGAACTTTTTCTTTCGGCCAAAACTTAAACGAGACGCGGCCGTGGTAGCGCATGACGTCGAGATAGCGTACGCGTTTGAGGACGCGCCAGGGGGCGATGCGGTCGGTGACGAGTTGGCCGATGGCTTTGCGGCGGTCGAGGAACGAGGATTCCGAAAAATCTTTGAGCAATTCGCCCGTGGAGGTGTTGCGGATGCCGGTGAGGCGGCCGGTATGGGCGTCGAACTCGAGCTTGAGGTTTTCGTTGGCGAGCGTTTTGGTGAATTTGTCGAGCGGGGTGAGCTTGAGTTTGCGACTGAGGAAGCCTTCGCGTGGCGTGGCGCCGCCGTTTTCGGCAGATTTGAGTTCAAATAGTTTGGAAAAACTGCGCAGTGACATTTTGCGCTCGAGGCGTACCTTGGGGCCAAATTTGGCTTCGAGCTCGGCTTTGGCCATGTGGAGAATCTGGAACGGGATGCTGATAATGGTGATCACGGCCGAAATAAGCGCAAAAACGAGCGCGACGGCGCCGTAAATAACGCCCTTGGGGTGTTTTTTGATGTAATTGGCGAAGCGGTTGCCGGCGGCGCTTTTGGGGGTGCCGCCGAATTTGTAGGGGTCGGGCTTGTTCTGCGGGGACGGGTTGGTGGTTTTGGTGGCGGGGCCGCCGGTTTTGATGGGGGGGCTGGCGAGAGACTGTCGAGGTCCGGCCGGGGCAGTGGCTCTGGTCTGGTTGGTGGGGCTAGGGGCGGTGGTTTGCGGGGAGGATTGGGTTTGTTTGGGGTCGTCAACGAACATTATGGGGCGCGCAGGGGCGGCGGCTTCGGTTTTTGGGGGCGCGTCGAGCATGACTTGGCGGCCTAGGGGTGCAGTGGTTGGGGCTTGGGTTGCTGGCGGTGGCGCGTAGGTTCGAGGGGCGGCGGTTTTGGGCTTTTGGGCGAATTTGCTCGGGGGTGTGCTGGATTTGGCTATTTGCGGCTCAATGTGGAGGCGAGGGGTGGGCTTATCGATCTTGGGCGACTGGGCATACTCCCCCGTCGGCCTGGGGGTGCTGGCCGGCTGGGAGGTGTTGGAGGTTTGGTCGGACGACGGGAGATTGAGCTTGGTGTTGAGCTTGGGCCGGAGGTCGCCGTTGGACCGGGATCCAGCCGATCTGAAGCCGGTGCCAGCCATTATGTGGTCTCCTGCGGCGCTTCGGAGGATTCGGCGGAGGCGGGGGCGGCGCCGGGATTCGTGGAGATGAGCTGGGTTTCGGTTTCGGAAGCGAGGATGCGGATGATGACATGGTTGAGGCCGGCGAAGAACAGGCCCTCCCCTACTGGGAATTGGCTTAAGCGGTTTTTTTCTTCATTGGTGAGCTTGAAGGTTTCGGCGACGATGTCGGTGGCCGATGGGGCTTGTTTGAGCAGGAGCTGGAGGCTGGAGTTGGCGACCACGGCGCGCCCCATTTTGCTGCCCAGGAAGTCTTCGACGTCTTGGGAAATGGTGGTGAGGCCGAGGTAGTATTTGCGGGCGCGTTTGGCGAGGCTAAACATGAAGTTGGCGGAGTCGTCGTACTTCATGAGTTGCCAGGCTTCGTCCACGATGAGCATACGCTTGCGGCGGTCGGATTTGACCTTGTTCCAGATGTAATTGAGCACAATGTACATGCCCACGGGGCGCAGGACGTCTTCGAGGTCGCGGATGTTGAAGACGAGGAAGGGGTTGTCGAGCTCAACGTTGGATTGTTCGGAGAAGATGCCGGAGAACGTGCCGGTGGTGTATTGGCGCAGGCGTTGGGCGAGGCTGGGGCCGTTGCCGGTCATCGAGGCTAGGGTGTTGTAGAGGTCGTTCATGGTGGGCGGGGTGGCGCCGTGGGTGAGCGGGTCGCGGGTGATGCCGGCGCGGGCGTAGGTGTTGATGATGGCGGCGTCGAGGTCGGCCTCTTCGCCGGGGGTGATGGGGCTCGACAGGGTGGCGCCGGTGGAGTTGTTGACCGTGGCGCCACCCATCATGAGGCGCAGGAGGCCGTGAAGCGAGATGATGTTGGCCTGCAGGGCGTTGTCGGCCTCGTCTTGGTCGAAGACGCGCGGGAGGTCGAAGGGGTTGATGCGAGTGGCGGAGGCGAGGCTGAGGCGCAAGTAGGTGCCGCCGACGGCTTCGCAGAGCTGGCGGTACTCGTCTTCGGGGTCGATGATGATGCATTCGACGCCGATCATGAGGCTGCGCAAGGCCTCGAGCTTGATGGCGAACGACTTACCGGCGCCGGACTTGGCGAACACGACCATGTTGGCGTTTTCGAGCGAGAAGCGGTCGAAGAGCACGAGGCCGTTATTGTGGCGGTTGAGCCCGTAGAGGATGCCCTCGTTGCGCGAGAGTTCGCTGGAGGTGAAGGGGAAGCTGGTGGAGAGGGCGCCGGTGTTCATGTTGCGGCTGATCTGGAGCTGGTCGGTGCCGATGGGCGTGGTGGAGTTGAAGCCCTGCTCCATTTGCATGGTGGTGGGCTTGGTGTACACGAGCGATTGGCCGAAGATGCCTTCGATTTTGCGCGTGACCTGGGTGAGGTCTTCGAGCGTTTCGGCGTACATGGTGAGGTAGAGGCCGAAACGGAAGAAGCGCTCCTCCCCCACTTGGAGTTTGTCGCGGAGTTCCTCGGCGTCTTGGATGGCGGCTTCGAGGCCAGGGTCGCGCACGAGGCCTTTTTCTTGATTGATGGTGTAGCTGGCTTCCATCTGGCCGACTTTTTTGCGCAGGTTGGTGAGCACGGTCTGGCTCTCTACGGGGTAAATGTAGAGCGAGATGTCGATGAGCTCGTCGAGGTTGATAATGGGCGACAGCCAGCCGGTGAAGACTTGGCGGGGGTAGCCGTAGACGTAGATGGTCTTGCAGAAGCGTTTGCCGAGGCGCAAGTAGCCGGATTCGATTTCGATGCTGGGGGGCGCGATGAGGTCGCGCATGGTGACGATGCCCTGGCGGTAAATAATGTCGGCCTCGCGCTGCTCCTGAACCTTTTGGAGTTGCTCAAGTTGCGATTGGTCGATGCTGGGGGCTTTTTTGCCAAAAAGTGCCATTAGACTGGTGACCCCGGTAGCGGTCCGCGCGGAGCGGAGCCGTCGCCTTTGGTGACTGACGGGGTGCCGATCTGGGCGACATCGATGAGCTTCTGGTTGGCGGCGACATCGGGGTTGTACCAAGAATAGTAGAGGTCGACGAGCTCCTGGGTGCCGAGCGAGATGGCGCGCAGGCCCATTTGGCTCATGCCGTTGGCTACGAGGGCCATGCGCTGGGAAAGCTCCTGCTTGTATTTGTGGAAGTCCTCCTCGGTGACGGTGATGAGGGGTGTGGGCTCGAAGGCGGCTTTGAGATTTTCGATGAGGTTACGATTTTTTTGGGCCGCCATCACGGGGAAATACGGCACCACGACGTAGAATTGTTTGTCCATGATGTTTACTTCCTCGACGAGTGATCGGATGTTGGCGATGTAGTCTTCCATGAGCGAACCGAGGAGTTCATTGGGTTGTTCGGCGCGGAGGCCGTCGAGCTTCTCGAGATAACTGGTGATGTCGATGCGTTGGCTTTTGATAACGATCTGGACCGGGAAGTGGAGCGAGTTTAGGAAGCCTTGGTAGGCGCCTTCGACGGCTTCTTGCTCGCCGCCGCTCATGAGGTCAAAGTTGATGGCGCTGCCGAGAATGACGCCTCGGAGTGAGCCGTCTTTCATCACGACAATACCGTCCTTGATCTCGGAGATCAGGAGGGTGTCTTGGGCACTTTTGCCGGTATGTGCATTGGCGTTAGCTGCCATTGATAGGAATCTCCACCGTTTGACCATCAGGCAGTTGTACCCGGCGGGTAGCCTGGGCGGCGATCTGCGAGACGGACAATTCATCACTCTGCGTAGCTAGTTGTAGTATATCGCTGGCGGGTGCGGCTGTCACGCCGCTTGTGCTTATCGGGGCGGGGGCATTGGCGGCGGCGGGTTTGACGGCTTTGCCGGTCATTTGCTGCATGGCTTCCTCGCGGACGTCCTCGGCGGCGGTGCGCAGCAGCTCGGCCAGGTTTTGGGCGAGCGGGCTCTGCTGGAGATCGAGGATGTCTTCGGGTATGTCTTCGGGCGCGTGGGGTGTGGGCGGCGGAGGCGGTACCATGCGGTCGGTGTGGGCGGTGATGGGCAAAGCCTGGGCCGAAGCCTCCTCTGGGGGGTGGTTCCAGCCGCGCGAGTCGATGAGGTTGGCGAGTTTTTCGAGCTCACTGCGCACCTCCACGGAATTGCGCTGGGTGGCTTCGGCGGCGTGGATGGTGGGGTTGATGTGGAAGGTTTCGATGAGGTCGTCTTTGGTCCACACGCGGCGGCGCGAGGCGGCAAAGTATTGGACGCCGGCGATGAGCAGCTGTTCGAAGCTTTGGCCGTCACGGTTGTAGAACGCAAGGAGTAGGAGTAGGAGCGCGGGCGGGAGGCCAACGATCACCATGAGGGCGGGAATGGTGCGAAAGATGGCAAAACATAGCACTGCCCAGCCAAAACCCATGAGGGCATAGATAAACTCCTTGAACGTAAGCGGTCCGAGGATTTTGTCTTCGGCTTCGACGTCTTGTGGGACTTTGTATTGACCCATAGGATGGTGCGGCTCATTTCGGGAATGCGCCGCGGTACCTCACAACTAACTGCATTAAGCTTACGCTAAATGGCGTTGGGGGCCAAGCGTTGCGGCTAAGCGGCGACGGGGTCGTTGGCGAATCGGCGATTAATGACGTCGAGTTCGGGCGGGAGGATTTTGCGCTTGCCGGTAGTGTCGGTGGGATCGGGAACGAGCGGAATGTTGGTTTTGTATGGAACGGCGTAATCGGGGTCGCCGGGGCTGAGGGTGTGGGCCTCGTTGTATATCTTGGCGGTGGTGTCGTCGAAGACGCGGGCGTATTCCCATTCGCGTTTGGGGGCGTCGGGGTGGTAGGCATTGTAGAGAGCGGCTTTGGGAACGGTGGCGCCGGCGGCGACGCTCGTGGGCAGGCCGGTGGAGGGGTCGGGTGGATGGGCATTGTAGGCTGTGGCCTGGTCGGCGGTGAGGATGGCGTTGCCGCCGAGGAGGGCTTGGATTTTGCCACCGCCACCTTGAACCCTACCGTTTTGCTCGACGGTTTTCATGATCTCGGTGGTGTTGATTGGAGTACCCTTGGAGTCTTTGGCGTCGTAATCGGCCAGAATTTCGTTGATCTTGGGGTCTTGGATGAAGCGGTACATTTCTTGCCAGTTGTCGGCGTCCATCTTTTTGACCAGGTCGGGGTTGCTGAGCATGGAGAGCATGTTGCCAACGGCGGCATCGGCCAGGGCGGGTTGGTCTGCGAGGTGTTGGGTGACGTAGGTGTGGTAGTCGCGCTTGGTGGTCCAGCCGGAGGCGGCGTAGGCCTCGGACGGGAAGCCGTCGTAGCCGGCGGCCACGGGGACGTAGAAGTCGCGGGCGACCTCGCCCGATACGCCGGAGCGGCTCTGTTCCCAGAGTTCGCGGGCCATGCCGCCGAGGAGGGTGGGGTCGACGGTTTGGGTTTCGGTACGGCCAAAGACGCGGTGCTGGATGCGGCGCATGGCGTCGCGGCCTTGGTTGGTACGGCCGAGGCTGTTCATGATGGCGATACCCTTGTCGTGTTGATTTGACTTGAAGGCGTTTTCGGCTTGTCGCTCGAGCTGCAAAATGTTGTTCATATCGGGTTCAAAGCTCTTGATGCGGTCGCGGATTTTTAAGGGCTTGCCGGCAGCGTCTTTGGCGACTTTGTATTGGACGGCAAACCCGCCCGGCTCGGTGACGTCGGGGATGTAGTTGCCGGCGGGATCGCGCTCCAGGATGAGGTTGCCGGCGGAATCGCGCTCGGGGACGGGGACGTTATTTTCGTCGAGTTCGAGTTGGTCGAGCTCGACAAGGTTGGGGTCGTTGCCGGCTTCTTCGGCGCGTTCGGCGAGGATTTGCGATTGGGCGCGCCGGCCAGCGCCGGCCTCCGCCTGCTGGAAACTCCGGTTGAGCGCCTGGCCGGGGCGGGTGAGCTCGTAGCGCTCGCGGTCGGCGCCTTGCTGGGCGGCGATGGACGCCACTTGGGACTCGGTGCTGACGGCCAGGCGCTGGGCGGCCTCGAGGCGGTTGGGGGAGGCGGCGGCTTGGTTTAAGGCCGCGACTTTGGCGTCGGCGGCGACGGCTTGGTCGACGGCCGACTCGTAGGCGGCGGTGCCTTGGGCGGTAATGGCCGACTGCTCCATTTCGGCGCGCATGGCGGCGATTTCGGTGGGGGTACCGGTCTCGAGGGTGTCCTTGACCTTCTTCTCTTTGGCGGCGTAGGCGGCGTTGCCGGCTCGCGTGCCAGCCTCGGCGGCTTCCTTTTCGGCGTCTTTGATGTCTCGGCCGGCGGCAATGGCGGCGGCTTTGACGCGGGCGTGGGTGGCGTTGTAGGCGTCGTTGCGGGCTTTTTCGACCGGGGCTTGGCGCAGGGCGGCTTCGTGGGTCTCAACGGCGCCC